>NZ_JBWKNX010000006.1:0-183487 GCF_059415785.1 Brevundimonas sp. GW821-FHT10A07 | reverse complement strand
TGATCGAAGCCGCAAACCTCGTCCTCAAGCGTGATCAGCCCTGGACGCCCGTGATCAACTGACATGGTTGCTCCCCGTTCGCCTGCGCGAACGGGGCGGTGAGGTCAGCTCTCAGCCTTGGCCTTCTTCGCCGGCGCCTTCTTGGCCGCCGGCTTCTTCGCAGCCGCAGCCTTCTTCGGCGCAGCCGCCTTCTTCGCCGGGGCCTTCTTCTTTGGCGCGGCGCCGGCCTTGGCGGCCAGCAGGGGCAGGGCGTCTTCCAGGGTCAGGTCTTCGGGCGCCGTGCCCTTGGGCAGGGTGGCGTTGATCTTGCCTGATTTGACATAGGGCCCGAAGCGGCCGGCCATGACGTGGATCGGCTCGCCCGTCTCCGGGTGGGCGCCCAGGTCCTTCAGCGGAGCCGTGGCGGCGCCGCGACCGGGACGGCCGGCGCGCTTCTCGGCCAGCAGGGCGACGGCGCGGTTCAGACCGACCTCGAACACCTCGTCGATGTCCGAGACGTTCGCATAGGTGCCGGCGTGCAGGACGAAGGGTCCGTAACGGCCCAGGCCCGCCGTGATCATCTTGCCGTCCTCGGGGTGAACCCCGACCTCGCGCGGCAGGGCCAGCAGGCGCAGGGCCTGGTCAAGCGTCAGCGAGGCGGGCGACCAGCCCTTGGGCAGGGACGAGCGTTTGGGCTTGTCGCCCTCGGGCGGCGTGATTTCGACATAGGGGCCGAAACGGCCGATCTTCAGCTGCACCGGCTGGCCGGTCTCGGGATCCATGCCCAGTTCGCGGTCGCCGCTTTCGGCCGATCCGTCCTCAGCCGACGGGCTGGCGACGGGGCGGGTGTATTTGCAGTCCGGGTACCGTTCGCAGCCGATGAAGGCGCCGAACCGGCTGGTCTTCAAGCTGAGCTGGCCCTGATGGCACAGGGGGCATTCGCGCGGGTCGGACCCGTCTTCCTTGGCCGGGAAGATGTGGGCGCCCAGCGACTCGTTCAGGGCGTCCAGAATAGCCGTGGTGCGCAGTTCGCCGGCGGCCTGGGTCGCGGCGTGGAAGTCCGACCAGAACTCGCGCAGCAGCACCTTCCAGTCCAGTTGACCGGCGGACACCTCGTCCAGACGCGTCTCCAGCGCGGCGGTGAAGTCGTATTCGACCCATTTCCGGAAGAATTGCTCCAGGAAGGCCGTGACCAGCCGTCCCTTGTCCTCGGGATAGAAGCGGTTCTTGTCCACCCGCACATATTCGCGGTCGCGCAGGGTCGATAGGGTCGAGGCGTAGGTCGATGGCCGGCCGATGCCCAGCTCTTCCAGCTTCTTGACCAGGGTGGCTTCCGAATAGCGCGGGGGCGGTTCGGTGAAATGCTGATCGGTGCGGATGGTGTCGACCTTGGCCTTGGCGCCTTCCTTCAGCGCGGGCAGGCGGCTGGTGTCGTCGCCCTCATCATCCTCAGCGCCCTTCTGCTTCTCGTCGCGGCCTTCCTCATAGACGGCCAGGAAGCCGTCGAAGGTCACCACCTGGCCGGTGGCGCGCAGGCCGGTCAGGCCGTCCGGGGTCTCGATCTCCACCGTGGTGCGGTCCATGCGGGCCGCCTCCATCTGCGAGGCGACCATCCGTTTCCAGATCAGCTCATAGAGCCGCTGAAGATCGGATTCGAGGCGCAGGCTGTCGGGATGCCGGGCGATGTTCGTCGGCCGGATCGCTTCGTGCGCTTCCTGTGCATTCTTGGCCTTGGTCTTGTAATAGCGCGGCTCTTGCGGAACGAAGGCCGGGCCGAATTCCTTGGCGATGACCTCGCGCGCCTGGGCGATGCCCTCGGGCGTGGTCTGGACGCCGTCGGTCCGCATATAGGTGATCAGACCGCCGGTCTCGTCGACGCCTTCATACAGTTTCTGCGCCGCCTGCATGGTGCGCTGGGCGCTGAAGCCCAGCTTGCGCGACGCCTCCTGTTGCAGGGTCGAGGTGGTGAAGGGCGGGGCCGGGTTGCGGCGGACGGGCTTCTTCTCGACCGAGTTGATGGTGAAGTCGCCGGCGTCGATGGCCGCACGGGCGGCGGCGGCGGTCGCCTCGTCCTTGATGTCCAGTCGCTGGACCCGCTTGCCCGCATGCTTGACCAAGCGGGCGGTGAAGGGCGGGCTGTCGGCGTTCAGGTCGGCCTCGATGGACCAGTATTCCTGCGCCTTGAACTTCTCGATCTCCATCTCGCGATCGACGACGATGCGCAGGGCGACGGATTGGACCCGCCCCGCCGAGCGCGCGCCCGGCAGCTTGCGCCACAGGACCGGCGACAGGGTGAAGCCGACCAGATAGTCCAGCGCCCGGCGGGCCAGATAGGCCTCGACCAGCTCCATGTCGATCTGGCGCGGATTGGCCATGGCCTCGAGGACGGCGGACTTGGTGATGGCGTTGAAGGTGACGCGTTCGACGTGGGTGTCCTTCAGCGCCTTCTTCTTGTTCAGCACCTCGAGCACGTGCCAGCTGATGGCTTCCCCTTCACGGTCAGGGTCGGTCGCCAGGATGACGCGGTCGGCGCGCTTGGCGGCCTCGGCGATTTCGGACAGCCGCTTGGCGCCCTTGGCGTCGGCCTCCCAGTGCATGGAGAAGTCGTCGTCGGGCAGCACCGATCCGTCCTTGGACGGCAGGTCGCGGACGTGGCCGTAGGACGCCAGAACCTCATAGCCGGAGCCGAGGTATTTATTGATGGTCTTGGCCTTTGCGGGGCTCTCGACGATAACGAGGTTCATGCGTGTTCGGTCTCGGGAAGGGGCGCGAACGTGGTTGGAGCGGAGCCATGTGTCAATGCACCGGCCGCCGGACGCCCGTAAACTAGCCCGTAATCTGGGAGTGGGATCAGGCGCTGACTATCACGGATTGAACGCGAGTCCGGAAGAGACTTCACTCTACCGACGCCACTATATCGACGCGAGGCCGCCGGGCAGCAGCTCGGCACGGCCCGCCAGGCTCAGTTCCAGCAGGGCGGCGGCCACCTGGCCCATGGGGGCGTTCAGGGCGCGGGCGATCTCGTCGCGCGGCGTCGGGGTGGGGGACAGGATGGCGGCGACCCGGTCCAGGAAGGCGTCGTCCACCTCGCCATAGTCCATGGGTTCCGACGGCGGCGCGCGCAGGGTGCGCAGGGTGTTGAAGGCGCGCTCGATATCCTCGATCCCCTCGCACAGGATGGCCCCCTGGCGCAGCAGTTCGTTGGGACCCTTGGCGCGCGGGTCCAGCGGCGAGCCGGGCACGGCGAAGACGTCGCGCCCCTGTTCCGCCGCCAGCCGGGCGGTGATCAGCGAGCCGGACTTGATCTCGGCCTCGACCACCACGACGCCGCGCGACAGGCCGGAGATGATGCGGTTGCGCCGGGGGAAGTCTCTCGCCTGGGCGCGGGCGCCGACGGGGCTTTCGGACACCACGCAGCCCTGATCGATCAGCCGGGCGTAGAGGTCGACGTGCTCGGGCGGATAGACGTCGTCCACCCCGCCGCCCAGGACCGCGACGGTCCCGGTCGCCAGGGCGCCTTCGTGGGCCGCGGCGTCGATGCCGCGCGCCATGCCCGACACGACGACATGGCCGGCCTGACCCAGTTGCAGCGCCAGCCCACGCGCGATCCGCTGTCCGCCGGCCGAGGCGATGCGCGCGCCGACGATGGCGACGCTGGGCGCGTTCAGCAGTTCGACCCGACCCCGGGTCCACAGGATCGGCGGGGGCGGATCCAGCGCCGCCAGCATCTCGGGATAGTCGGGATCGCCCAGCACCAGCAGGCGGGCACCGACCCGCTCACCATCGGTCAGTTCGCGCTCGATCTTGGCGACGGGCGGGGGAATGGAGGCAGCACCGGACTTGCGGACCAGATCGGGCAGGACCTCCAGCACGCGAACGGCCGAGCCGTAGCGGCCCAGCAACTGGGAAAAGGCGACGGGACCGATGCGGTCGGTGCGGGCGAGCCGCAGCCGGGCGAACCGTTCGTCCGCCGACAGGCTCACGCCTTTTTGGCCCCGATGCGCGGTTCCTCGCCCTTCAGCAGCCGGGCGATGTTCTCGTGGTGGCGGACCCAGATCAGCACGGCGGCGAAGACAGTCAGGGCGAGGATCGGCATCGCCACCGGCAGGCCGACAGCGGCGAGCGGCAGCAGGGCCAGCAGGGGCGCGGTCGCTGACGAGATCAGGGCCGCCAGCGACGAATAGCGGAAGACGAAGGCGCTGATCAGCCAGACCGCTCCGGCCATCAGGCCCAGGGGCCAGGCGGCGGCCAGCAGCAGACCATAGAAGGTGGCCACGCCCTTGCCGCCCTTGAACTTCAGCCAGACGGGAAACAGGTGGCCCAGGAAGGCCGCGCCGCCGGCGATGGCCCCCGCGACCTCGCTGTCGAACAGGGCGCGCGCGATCAGCAGGGCGACGGCACCCTTGCCTGCGTCCAGCAGCAGGGTGGCCAGGGCCAGGTCCTTGCGCCCGGTGCGCAGCACATTGGTCGCGCCGATATTGCCCGATCCGATATTGCGCACGTCGCCGGCGCCGGCGGCGCGGGTGATCACCACGCCGAACGGAATCGAGCCGAGCAGATAGCCGCCCAGCGCAACCAGCGCCAAGGTCCCGATCGCGGGGCCTGCCAGATCCTGCACGTTGATTCTCTCCCCGGGAAATGCTGCGGCAAAATGCGTCGGCGCGCCTTGCGGAGCAAGGGCGATCCGACCTCTTGACCCAATGATTGACGCAGGGTCAGGTCCGCCCGCCTTGCCGGAGTGCGCCATGACCCGTATCCCCACCGCCGCCGCCCTGATTTTGCTGCTGTCCACCTCGGCTTGCGTCGGCGCGTCTCCCGCCAGCCCGAGCCTCATGGGCGGACCGGCCATGGCCGCCTATTTCGACTGCGTGAGGGACGGCGGCGTGGCCATCTCGGCGCACCGGGCGGTCTCGGCCATGGACCAGCCCGAGAACTCCATCGCCGCCATCGAGGCGACCGGACGGGCCATTCCGGGCGCCGTCCTTGAACTGGACGCGGTCCTGACCAAGGACGGTCATCTGGTCCTGATGCACGACGAGACGATGGACCGGACCACGACCGGACAAGGCCGCGTCGCAGACCTGACCCTGCCCCAGGTCAAGGCCGCCCGCCTCAAGGCCTCGAACGGCGCCTTGACCGACGCCGCGCCCCCCACCCTGTCCGAGGCCCTGGACGCCGCCGGCCGCGTCGGCGCTATCGCCAGTCTGGACCTGAAGCGGGCTGACGGCGGGACCACGGTCGATCTGGCGCGCGCCGTGATCGACCAGGTGCGCCGCTCGGGCGCGCAGAACCGGGTCATACTGATCACCTATAATGACGCCGACGCCCGCGCCGTCGCGGCCCTGGCGCCGGAGATGATGATCTCGGCCGGTCTGGACGGCGTCGAGGATCTGGACGGGCTGAACCCGGCGCAGATCCTGGCCTGGACCGGCACGCGCGAGGAACGCCCCGCCCTGTGGTCGGCCCTGCGTCAGGCGGGGGTCGAGGTCCAGTTCGGCACCCTGGGCGCCGAGGGCCGTCGCCGCGACGACCGCTACGCCGCCGACGGCGACGTCTCGGAATATCGCGACCTGGTCCGCCAGGGCGTCACCGTCATCGCCACCGACACGCCACTGGCGGTCCAGTCGGTTCTGGGGGCGGAGGTCGCCAAGGCCGCGACCTGCCGCCGCCCGCGCTGACGCGACGATTTGCGCTGAATCAAGGGCCTGGCGGCGCAGTTAGGGCAGGAGGAAGATCAGGAGTTCAGCATGCGCGATGATCTGATGTTCGACGTGGCCGTGGTCGGAGCCGGACCGGCGGGCCTGGCCTTCACCCGGTCCCTGGCCGGAGCGGGGCTGACGGTTGCTCTGATCGAGGGACAGGACGAGGCGGCCTTGCGCGACCCGGCCTTCGACGGGCGCGAGATCGCCCTGACCCACAACTCCATCCGTCTGTTGAAGAGCCTGGACGCCTGGGACCAGGTGCCGGCGGATGAGATTTCGGACCTGCGCGAGGCGCGGGTGCTGGACGGCGGCTCGCCCTTCGCCCTGACCTTCGACGCCGGCGGCGCCGACCGGCTGGGCGTCCTGATCCCCAACCACCAGATCCGCCGCGCCCTGTTCGAGGTCGTGGAAGGCCAGCCGGGCGTGACCCTGATGGCCGGGCGGCGGGTGTCGAGCTGCGCCGTCCAGGGCGCCGCCCCGCGCGGGCGGGTCGTGCTGGACGACGGGACGGCGATCCGGGCGAAGCTGATCGTGGCGGCGGATTCGCGCTTTTCGGGCGTGCGCGACCAACTGGGCGTCGGGGTCGAGATGAACCGGCTGGGCCGCTCGATGATGGTCTGCCGGATGCGGCACGACCAGGCGCACCGCCATGTCGCGACCGAATGGTTCGACCATCGCCAGACCGTGGCCCTGCTGCCGGTCGCGGACGTCGAGGAGCGGGTCTCCTCCGTCGTCCTGACCCTGGCCGCCCCCGCCATCGCCGACCTGATGCGCCTGTCGCCCGAAGCCTTTGCAGTCGAGATGGAGCGGCGGCTGAAGGGGCGGCTGACCGGGCTGGAACTGATCGACACGCGTCACGCCTATCCGTTGGCCACGACCTGGAGCCGCCGGTTCGTCGGCGAGGGGTTCGCCCTGATCGGCGACGCCGCCGTGGGCATGCACCCGGTCACGGCCCACGGCTTCAACCTGGGTCTGCGCGGACAGGATACGCTGGCCAAGGTGGTGAGATCGGCGCGCGGCGGGGACATCGGCTCGGAACGCCTGCTGGCCCGTTATGAACGCGACCACCGCCTCGCCAGCTGGCCGCTGTACCAGGGCACCAACGCCCTGGTCCGCCTGTTCACAGAGGAGACGCCCCCGGCCCGTCTGGCGCGCGGAGTGGCGCTGAGAGCCGGGCAGGCGACGGCGCCGTTCAAACGGGTGGTGAAGCGGATGCTGACGGCGTGATCTGACTTTTCGTCATCCTCCGGCGCGACGCGACCGGGGGACCCAGCGGCGCGCGAGAGCGCGAACCTGTCGCGGACCAACTACTTCGACGCGGTGCGGCGGACGCATCGCCTTCGGCGCCGCTGGGTCCCCCGGTCTGCGCCGCGAAGAGGCGGCTTGCCGGAGGATGACGAAAGCAAGGTCAGAAAACCTTCCGCCCCGCCACCCAGGTCCCGATCACCTTGCCCTGCAACCGTCTTCCGTCGAACGGTGAGTTCTTCGACTTCGACCGCAGCTTGTCCGCATCGACGATGATCGGCGCGCCGGGATCGAACAGCACCAGGTCGGCGGGTGCGCCTTCGGCCAGCACCCCGGCGTCCAGGCCCAGCAGGGCCGCCGGTCCCTGGGTCAGGGGACGCAGCACGTCCAGCAGGTCCAGCCCGTCCTCGTGGTGCAGGGTCAGGGCGGCGGGCAGCAGGGTCTCCAGACCCACGGCGCCGGGCGCGGCCTCGGCGAAGGGGCGGCGCTTGTCCTCGGCGGGGGCGGGGGCGTGGGCCGAGGTGATCACGTCGATCAGCCCCTCGCGCACCGCCTCAATCAGGGCCTGACGATCCGCCTCGGAGCGCAGCGGCGGGTCCAGCCGGTAGAAGGTGCGATAGTCGCCGATGTCCACCTCGTTGAAGCACAGGTGGTTGATCGAGACGCTGACCGCGACCTCCAGCCCCTTGGCCCGCGCCCGCGCCAGGGTCTCCAGCGCCCCCTCGGTCGAGATCTGATCGACCAGGAACCGCGCGCCCGTCTGTTCGACCAGGGCCAGATCGCGCTCGAGCCCGATCCGTTCGGCTATGGCCGGGCTGCCGGACAGGCCCAGCCGCGTGGCCAGCTCGCCCGAGGCGGCCACGGCCCCCTCGGTCAGCCAGGGGTCGGACGGGCGGCAGGCGATCAGGGCGTTGAAGGCGGCCGCGTAGCTCATCACCCTCTGCAGGGTGCGGCTGTTGACGATGACCTTGTCGCCGTCGGTGAAATACAGGGCGCCGGCCTCGTCCATCAGGCCGATCTCGGCCATCCGCTGGCCGTCCAGGGCCTTGGTCGCGGCGCCGGCCGCACGGACATTGACCAGGTTCAGGGCCGCGCCGCGACGCTGGATGAAGTCGATCATCGCCGGGTCGTCGACGGCGGGATCGGTGTCGGGCTGAACCACGATGGTGGTCACGCCCCCGGCCGCGGCGGCCAGGCTGGCGGACTTCAGCGTCTCTTTCGGTTCAGCGCCAGGTTCGCCGGTCTTGACCCGGATGTCGATCAGGCCGGGCGCCAGGCAGTGGCCGTCGCAGTCGATGATCTCGAAATCTGTGCCGAGCTCAGTATGAAACTGCCGCTCGAATGCGACTTCTATGATCTTGCCGTGCTGGACGATGAGTGTGGCGGGGCCGTCCCTGCCCGTGGCCGGATCCAGAAGGCGGGCATCCGAAAAGACGATGATGGTGTCGCTCATGCGGCGTCTCCCCAACGGGCCGACAGGGAGGCCAGCACGGCCATGCGGGCGGCGACGCCCATCTCGACCTGATCCTGGATCAGGGAGACGTCCAGGTCGTCGGCCACGTCGGAATCGATCTCGACCCCCCGGTTCATCGGCCCGGGGTGCATGACCCGGGCGCCCGGCTTGGCCCAGGCCAGTTTCTCGCGATCCAGGCCCCAGAAGCGGAAATACTCGCGGGTCGAGGGCACAAGGGCGCCGGCCATCCGCTCCAGCTGAAGCCGCAGCATCATCACCACGTCGCAGCCCGCCAACCCCTCGCGCATGTCGTGAAACACCTCGCAGCCCCAGCGGTCGGCGTCGCCGGGCACCAGGGTCGGCGGCCCGACCAGACGCACTCGCGCCCCCATCATCTGCAACATCGCCACGTTCGACCGCGCCACCCGGCTGTGGGTGATGTCGCCGCAGATGGCGACGGTCAGGCTGGTCACATCCCCGAAGGCGCGACGCATCGACAGCAGGTCCAGCAGGGCCTGGGTCGGGTGTTCGTGGCGGCCGTCCCCGGCGTTGACGACGGCGCAGCCGACCTTCTGGCTCAGCAGCTCCGCCGCGCCCGAGGCCGAGTGGCGGATGACCAGAATGTCCGGCTTCATCGCATTCAGCGTCACCGCCGTATCGATCAGGGTCTCGCCCTTCTTCACCGACGAAGAGGCTACCGGCATGGTGACGACGTCTGCGCCCAGACGTTTGGCGGCGATCTCGAATGAGGAGCTGGTGCGGGTCGAGTTCTCGAAGAACAGGTTCACCACCGTGCGGCCGTGCAGCAGGTCCAAGGCCTTGGACGACTGGCGATTGAAATCCACGAAGGCGTCGCCGAGGTCCAGCAACTGCGGCGTGACGAAGGGATTCAGGTCCGAGGCGGCCAGGAAATGGGCCTTGGGGAACGGAACTAGCCGTTCGCGAATGGTCTGGTCGGTGACGTCGTGGGGCTGGGTCATCGAGACGCGCCTATAGGCGGGAGTCGGCGCAAACGCCAGTGTAGAGCGCCAGTCAGCGCCCCAAATCAGGCGAAGTGGAACAGGGCCAGCAGCACCGGAATGACCACGGCGCTGCCCACGGTGGTCAGGGCGATGACCCCGGCGATCAGGGGCGCATCCCCGCCCATCTGGCGCGCCAGTATGTAGGAGGCGGCCGATCCCGGCGCGGCCCCGCAGATCAGGGCGATCCCCTGGGCCAGACTGTCGCCGCCCAGCGCCCAGGCGATGAACCACATCAGCGGCGGCATGACCCCCAGCTTGACCAGGGTCACGGCGGCGATGGTTCCCTGGCGGCGCTTGACCTCGGCGAACGAAAGCCCCGCCCCGGCGACGATCAGGCCCAGAGGCAGGGCGGCCGCGCCCAGCAGGTCCATGGCGTCCGACAGGCCGGGGATCAGGGGGACGCGCAGCAGGTTCAGCGCCAGACCGATCAGACAGGCCAGCAGGATGGGATTGGCGATCATCGACCTGGCCAGGCCCAGGGCCGACGGCTCGCGCCGCAACGACCCCCATTTGGCCAGCACCGCCACACAGGTGATATTGGTCACCGGAATGATGAAGGCGATGGCGACCGCCGCCATGGCCGTGCCCTCCGAGCCATAGACCGACTGGATCACCGGCACGAAGACGAAACTGTTCCAGCGGATCACCCCCTGGAACACGCTGGTGTAGGCCGGGCCGTCCAGCGGGATCAGCGGCCGTGCCGCGAACGTCGCCGCCGCCACGATCAGGGTCGCCCCCACCGCCGCAGCCCCCGCCACCGTCGCCCCGCCGCCCGACAGATCGGCATGCCAGATCGCGGGGATCAGGAAGCTGGGATAGAAGATGTTGATCGACAGCTTCTCGATCGGCCGCCAGGCCTCATCGGGCAGGAAGCCGGATTTTCGCAGCCCATAACCCAGGGCGATCATCAGAAAGACCGGCAGGACGCCGGCGATCAGCCCCGTCAAACCCAGGTCGCCTGATCCCGCACCCGATCCAGCGCCCCCTGCAAGATCCAGGCGGCGGCGGTGCGGTCCACGACCTGGGCGCGGCGCTTGCGGTTCAGGTCCAGGTCCTCGATCAGGAACCGCTCGACCGCGCTGGTGGACAGCCGCTCGTCCCAGAAGGCGACGTTGATGGGCCGCAGCCGCTCCAGATTGCGGGCGAAGGCGCGGCACGACTGGGCGCGCGGCCCCTCGGTTCCGTCCATATTGGCGGGCAGACCGATCACCAGGGCCGAGACCTTGCGATGCGCCATCAGCTTGAACAGCTGCTCGGCTTCCAGCGTGAACTTGGACTTGCGGATCAGCTCCAGCGGCGAGGCGATCAGGCGCGTGGCGTCCGACACCGCCACCCCAATGGTCTTCTCGCCCAGATCCAGCCCCATCCACGGCGTGTCGGGCGGGCAGGCGGCGGGCAGGTCGAGGAGGTCAAGAACGGGCACGGCCTGCGGTTAGGACCGGCGCGCAGGGAAGTCAAAGGCGGAGGCTTATGGAAACAGCGTCAGGGCCGGCAGTCGCGGCTGTAGGCTTCGTCGTAAGGCTTGTCGAAACAGGCCAGAAAGCCGTCGAGCACATCGAGGTTGAGCGGCCAGCTTAGCTCACGTCCATATTGGGTTTTAAACCTCGCCGCATCCTCTTCGAATCCCGGGGGAGGCGGAACGGCCGCGAGACGGTCTCGAGCGGCTTGCAACGCGGCGCGGTCCTTGAGCAGGAAGGCCACCGTTCCGATCGCATAGTCCGCCTTACCGTCGCCGATGGGATCAGGACTGACCCCCGCCAGCAGCAGCCGCACGGCATGATCCGTCTGGCCCAAGGCGGCTCGGACTTGGCCCTCGTGCCAATAGTTGGTGTGAAGCTGGTCGCTGGTCATGTCTCTCCAGCGCGCCTTGCGATAGGCGGCCAGAAGCTCAACGGCCGTGTCGCGGCATTCGCGCCTGTTCCCGAGCGGACGCCAACCTCCCTCCATGTCTTGATCGAAAGCTTGAGGCGACAGGGCCAGCATCGCCTCCCTGTCGTAGGCGCAGGGCGTGGGCGCGGGGACAGACTGCAAGACGGCGGCGGCTATGGCGGCGACGAACATGGCCTGTCTTGTAGTTGCGCGAAGCCAAAGCAAGACGTGTGACTGTGGCGTCAATGCGGCCGGACGTTTGGCGCTCGCCGCCCATGCCGCATCTCGTCCTGCTGAGGCGCAGAGCGTGTCGGCGGAGTGACGTGGCAGGCCCGGAATTTATTTGCCCATCATGCCGATGTACGGCCAGGCAAGGCTTTCAGGCGCATTTTGCGTACCCAACCCAACGGCCCTCCAGGCGAGGCTATAGTGTCAGGTCATAAACGCGGGAGGTGCGCTGTGAAGTGGATTTGGCAGGTTTGGCGCGTTTGGCAGCTTGTCACCCTGTTTTGCGCCAAGGCGCCCGGCGCCGCCACGGTTGAAGGCGAACACCGGCTCGTTCTTGTGAATCCCCGCCTGTGCCGCTAATCCCGCCCCCTAGACCCCTTTATCGACGTGCATTGGAGGGCCGCATGGCCATCGACGCTGCGACGGTGCGCAAGGTTGCGCATCTCGCCCGCATCAAGACCCCCGAGGATCGGCTGGAGCCGCTGGCCCAGGAGCTGAACGGCATCCTGCAGTGGATCGAACAGTTGAACGAGGTCGATGTCGACGGCGTCGAGCCCATGACCTCGAACGTCGCCCAGCCCCTGCGCCTGCGCGAAGACGTGGTCACCGACGGCGGCAAGATCGACGCCGTCCTGTCCAACGCCCCGAAGTCGGCCGACGGCTTCTTCGTCGTGCCCAAGGTGGTCGAATAATCATGAGCGACCTGACCAAACTGACCCTGAAGGGCGCCGTCGACGGCCTGAAGGCCAAGGACTTTTCCTCGGCCGAGATCACCCAGGCCTTCCTGACCAAGATCGAGGCCGCCAATCCGACCCTGAACGCCTATGTCGAGGTGACGGCGGACAAGGCCATGGACATGGCCCGCGCCTCCGACGCCCGCATCGCCTCGGGCGAGGGCGGGGCGCTGGAAGGCGCGCCGCTGGGCATCAAGGACCTGTTCTGCACTGAGGGCGTGCAGACCACGGCCGGCTCCAACATGCTGCGCGGCTTCGTCCCGCCCTATGAATCGACCGTCACCGCCAATCTGTGGCGCGACGGGGCGGTCATGCTGGGCAAGCTGAACATGGACGAATTCGCCATGGGCTCGTCGAACGAGACCTCGGCCTTCGGTCCGGTCAAGAATCCGTGGAAGTCCACCGGCTCGAATGCCGATCTGACGCCGGGCGGATCCTCGGGCGGTTCGGCCTCGGCCGTCGCCGCCGACCTGTGCCTGGCCGCCACAGCGTCCGACACCGGCGGCTCGATCCGCCAGCCCGCCGCCTTCACCGGCACGGTCGGGATCAAGCCCACCTATGGCCGCGCCAGCCGCTTCGGCATGGTGGCCTTCGCCTCATCGCTGGACCAGGCCGGCCCGATCACCAAGACGGTCGAGGATGCGGCCCTGCTGCTGCAATCCATGTGCTCGTTCGACGCCAAGGATTCGACCAGCCTGGACGTCCCGACGCCCGACTGGACCGCTTCGGTCGGCAAGTCGGTCAAGGGCCTGCGCATCGGCGTGCCGCGCGAATATGTCGTGGACGGCATGCCGGCCGAAATCCAGGCCCTGTGGGATCAGGGCGTGGCCTGGCTGAAGGACGCGGGCTGTGAGATCGTCGAGATCAGCCTGCCGCACACGAAGTATGCCCTGCCGACCTATTATATCGTCGCCCCGGCCGAGGCCTCGTCTAACCTGGCCCGTTACGACGGCATGCGGTTCGGCCACCGGGCGGATCAGTTCAGCTCGCTGGACGACCTCTACGCCACCTCGCGCGCCGAGGGCTTCGGCAAGGAGGTCCAGCGTCGCCTGACCATCGGCGCCTATGTGCTGTCGGCCGGCTTCTACGACGCCTACTATGTCCGCGCCCTGAAGGTGCGTCGCCGCATCGCCGAGGACTTCGACAATGTCTGGGGCCAGGTGGACGCCATCCTGACCCCCTCGACCCCGTCGGCCGCCTTCGCTCTGGGCGACAAGCAGATCGACCCCCTGACCATGTATCTGAACGACGTCTTCACGGTCACGACCAACCTGGCCGGCCTGCCGGGCATCTCGGTCCCCGCCGGCGTCGATTCCGGCGGCCTCCCGCTGGGTCTCCAGGTCATCGGCAAGGCCCTGGACGAGGCCACGGTCTTCCAGGTCGGCGCGGCGCTGGAAAGCGCTGCGGGCTTTACGGCCAAGCCTGGGCAGTGGTGGTAGAGTCGCCAATCTAGGATTGACGGCGAAAGCCAAGCTAGCCGATGATCCGACTCCAAGAGGGGCTTGATCATGAAGAAGTTAGCCATGATCGCGGGGGCTTTGGCCCTCGCGATGCAATCCAGTGCAGCGACGGCTGGTATTTATGCAGACGATCTGACGCGCTGTTTGGTTGGTTCGACCACGGCGTCTGATCGCATCAGTTTCGTGAGATGGGTGTTCGCGGCAATGTCGGCGCATGATGCTGTCGCGTCTCTATCGACGGTGACACCCGAGCAGCGGGCAACCATGACGGAAGAGACCACTAATATCTTCCAACGCCTTATCCTGACAGACTGTCGCGAGCAGTCGTCGAACGCAATCAAATATGAGGGCGCTGGGACGCTAGCGGCCAGTTTCGAAGTTGTTGGTCAAGTCGCCATGGGCGACCTAATGCGTGATCCGCATGTTGCGGCTGTCTTTTCCAGCATGCAGTCCTACATAGATGAGGACAAATGGGAGACGTTCGTGCGCGATACTACGGGGCATGCGCCGAATTGAAGAGAGCGGCCAACCGCTGATGGCCGCTCTCATAATCTTTACTCCGCAGGAAGCGCCTTAAGGTCGGCGTCGATGGCGGCGATCTTCTCGTCGGTGATGTGGCCCTGCGAGTAGGGCGCGACCTGGCGAAGGGTCATGCCTTTGAACTGGCCATAGGCGGGATGCTTGTCCATTCCCGGCAGGTGCTTCTCCACCACCGCCTTGGTCGCCGGATCGGCCAGCAGGGCCTCGATAGAGCTTTCGACGGTCGGATGGGCGGCATGGCTCTCGTCATGCGCGTGTTCTGGCGCAGTGGCGGGGGCGGTCTGGGCGGAGGCGGCGCCGACCAGAAGCAGGGAGGCCGCAGCGGCGGCGAACAGGGTCTTGGACATGGGATTCTCCATTGAGGCCACCGATGTTGAGCGCGATTTCGCGACACCCTCAAGACAGTTGTCCCCGACCTTTACCTTATCGGCCTGTCCAACGATGATGAACGCATGGCTAAGTTGACCCGACCCTTCCGCCGTTTTGTCGTGATCATCTATTGGGTCGTGTTGCCCCTGTGTCTTGCGGCATTGGCGGTGTCTTTCGTGACAGTCAGTGAGGACGGACAGTATCAACCAGAATGGCGACTCGCTCTTGGAGCCGCCCTTATGGCTCTGCTTGTTGGCTGGCGCCTGAAGCTGAATAGCCGCGCTTTGGGCGCCGGGACCCGTTTCCCGTCGGCAGGACGAGTGATGACCGTTTTTGCCCCTCTGGGGGCGCTCGCGGCGCTCGGCTGGCTTCTTATTCTATTGGGCGTGGCGTGGGTGGGCCTCGGTATTTGGGTTCTATCTGACTTGAATAACGCCGATGCCCTGTTCCCGGTCGAGCCCGACACGTGGAGCGCCAAAGTGACGGCAGGAATGCTGATGATCTTTGGTCTTGTTGCAGTTTGCCTTGGCGCTGTACCCAACTGGTTTTTCTGGCGACTGTTTCGCCGTAGAGTGCCGGAATCGACTTCCCCGGAGGCCGTAGTCGACTTAGAAGTCCTGCATGACTGAGACCGCTACGAACTCGAAAACGATCAAGGGCCGCACCGGCGATTGGGAAATCGTCATGGGGCTGGAGATCCACGCCCAGGTGGCCTCCAAGGCCAAACTCTTCTCCGGCGCCGCCGTCGGCTTCGGCGCGGGGCCGAACGAACAGGTGTCCCTGGTGGACGCCGGCTTCCCCGGCATGCTGCCGACCCTGAACAAGCACTGCGTCGAACAGGCCGTTCGGACCGGCCTGGGCCTGCGCGCGCAGATCAACAAGCGCAGCCAGTTCGACCGCAAGAACTACTTCTATCCCGATCTGCCCACGGGCTATCAGATCAGCCAGCTCTATTATCCGATCGTCGGCGAAGGCGTGGTCGAGGTGGAGGCCGAGGACGGCAGCTTCTTCAACGTCGGCATCGAGCGCCTGCACCTGGAACAGGATGCGGGCAAGCTGATCCACGACCTGTCGCCGACCGAGAGCTATGTCGACCTGAACCGCGCTGGCACCGCCCTGATGGAGATCGTCTCGCGCCCCGACCTGCGCACGCCGGAAGAGGCGGTCGCCTATGTGAAGAAGATCCGGACCATCCTGATCTACCTGGGCACCTGCGACGGCGACATGGAGAAGGGCAATCTGCGCGCCGACGTGAACGTGTCCGTCTGCCGCGCCGGCAACTACGAAAAGTTCAAGGCCAGCGGCGATTTCAGCTTCCTGGGCACGCGCTGCGAGATCAAGAACGTCAACTCGTTCCGCTTCATCTCCCAGGCGATCCAGTACGAGGCGCGCCGCCAGATCGAGATCCTTGAGGACGGCGGTTCGATCACTCAGGAGACGCGCCTGTTCGACCCGACCAAGGGCGAGACGCGTTCGATGCGCTCGAAAGAAGAGGCGCAGGACTATCGCTATTTCCCCGATCCCGACCTGCTGCCGCTGGATCTGGAAGAGGCCTGGATCGCCGAGATCAAGGCGTCCCTGCCTGAGCTGCCGGACGAGAAGCGCAAGCGGCTGATGAGCGAATATGGCCTGTCCCAGTACGACGCCATCGTCCTGATCTCGGAACAGGCCAAGGCGGACTATTTCGAGGCCGCCGCGAAGGGGCGCGACGCCAAGCTGGTGTCCAACTGGGTCACCAACGAGGTCTCGGCGCGTCTGGCCGCCGACGGCAAGGACTTCAGCGAGAACCCGCTGCCGGCCGCCCATGTGGCCCAACTGGTCGAGCTGATCGAGACGAACGTCATCTCGTCGAAGATCGCCAAGGAGGTGTTCGATCACGTCTGGAACGGCGAGGGATCGCCGGCCGAGGTGGTCGAGAAACACGGTCTGAAACAGGTCACCGACACCGGCGCCATCGAGAAGGCGGTGGACGAGATCATCGCCGCCAATCCAGACAAGGCGGCCGCCGTCGCCGAGAAGCCCCAGGCCCTGGGCTGGTTCGTCGGCCAGGTCATGAAGGCGACGGGCGGCAAGGCCAATCCGGCCGCGGTCAACGACATCCTCAAGGCCAAGCTGGGTCTTTGATTTTTGGGGGCTGCGGCCCCCAAACCCCCGGCTGGTCGCTAACGCTCGCGGCGCGGCCGCTCTCTGCTTGAGCGACCCATTCTAGTAAGAAGGCCCGGAGAGCGATCTCCGGGCCTTCTTCGTCGAGACTACCAACGCCAAGCGTCTTGGATCACGTCGATGATGTAGCCGTCACGCTCGTCGATCAGATAGATCGTATTATCGACCAGGACCCAACGCGCCCCCTCCGGCGGATAGCCGAGACCATAGGTGCGCCAGTCGTCCAGTCGATACCGCCAGAAGGTGTCCGGCAGATAGTCGCCGGCCGACCAGTCGCGGCTCCAATAGGAGCGGGGCACGCTGTAGTAGCCCCAGCCCGGCGCGAAATAGAACCCCATGCGGACGCCGCTGTAGCCATGGAAGCGACGGTCGTTACGCCACCAGTCGGACCGGTGGTTGCGATAGAAGTCGCGCCGCCACTGATCGCTGCTGAAGCGACGGCGGAATTCGTCGTGCCGGTCGCGGTTCTGGTTCCAGCCGGAGCCGGGCCGGTGGGGCTGGCCGGGCCGCGTGTGACCATTGTCGGGCCGATCCGGCCGGTTCCAGCCGCCGTCCGGGCGATGGGGCCGCCCGCCGCTGTCGCCCGGGCGATCCGGTCGGCCGCCGCTTGACGGGCGGTCAGGGCGAGATCCGCCGGTCTGGGGGCGGTCGGGGCGAGTCCAGCCGCCCTCGGGACGGTCGGGACGAGGCGGCCGACCGGGGTTGGCGCCTTCCGGGCGGCCGGGCCTGACGTCGGGACGATCCGGCCGTGCGCCGCCGTAATTCGGACGATCGGGCCTGTCTTCGCCTGTCTGCGGGCGGTCCGGACGCGCCGGCCGTGTCTCACCGAAACCGGGGCGCTCCGGACGGGGCCGCTCGGGACGCGCAGGGGCTTCCGGCCGGGACTGCAAAGTACGGTTCGGCGCGGGACGCTCTCCCCGCGTGATCTGCGGCCTCTGGGGGCGGTCGGCGTCGCGTTGTTCGCGATCGACCTGACGGTCCTGGGCCAGGGCCTGTATCGGTGCGGCCAGCGGGGCGCACAGGGCGGCGACGGCGGTGAAAGCCATCAGGAGGCGTTTCATGGTCTTTTTTCCTGCACGCTGGTTTTCCAGCGGCTTAAGGTGATGATCGCGCTTGGTCGATGAACCCCGGCTGAATGCCGTTCGGGGGACGCCCCAGACAAAAGCCCCGCGAGATTTCCTCGCGGGGCTTGTCGGCTCAACGGCTTGGCGTCCTCAATAGACGTTGGACAGGACGCTGGCGATCAGGCCCGTGGCGACCGCGACCATCAGAATGTCGCTGCCGGCGTGGACGTAGCGATAGCCGCGAGGCGGTTCGCGAAGACCATAGAAATACGGGTCGCGGACATAATAGGTCCGGTACTGCGGCGGCAGATAGCCGCCCGTCCGCCAGCGATAGCCGTAATAACGGGGCTCGACCCGGTAATAGCCGTAGCTGGGCGCGTACCAGTATCCCGAGCGCGGGCCGTTGTAGCCCCGGAAGTCCGATCGGCCGCGCCACCAGTTGCGATTGTTGCGGTCCCAGCGGTCATCGCGGCGTTCGTGGCGGAAGTCGCGACGGTCGTCCCACCGGTCATGACGATAATCCTGCCGATTGTCGTAGCGGCCCTGACGCCAGTCACGACGGTCGTCGCGGCGTTCCGAGCGGTAGTCTCGCCGGTCGTCGCGGCGGTCCTGGCGATATTCCCGACGATCGTCGCGGCTCTGCGCCTCGGCCAGCAGGGGAACGGCCGTGGTGGACAGGGCGATAGCGACAACAGCGGCCTTGGTGAGGCGGTTCATCTGCGTGCTCCATTCTGGGCCGCCGACGGAAACGACGAACTGGCCCGTTAATGAAGTGAAGGTCGGATTTCGCGCCTGAACGCGTCCTGAATGACCGTGTCAGGATCGAAATGCGGATTGCGGCTGCGTGTCACGGCCCCCAGATGCGAGGCACGCCACAGGAAAGACCGCCGCAATGACCGCTCCGATCCAGCTCTGGTACTGGCCCACGCCGAATGGATGGAAGGTGTCCATCGCGCTGGAGGAGATGGGGCTGGCCTATGAGGTCAAGCCGGTGAACATCGGAACGGGTGAACAGTTCGAGCCTGGGTTCCAGGCCATCAGTCCGAACGGCCGCATGCCCGCCATCGTCGATCCGGAGGGGCCGGGCGGCCAACCGATCTCGATCTTCGAATCCGGCGCAATCCTGCAGTATCTCGGTGACAAATCCGGCCGCTTCTATCCGACCGAGGCGCGAGCGCGCGTCGAGGTGAACCAGTGGCTGTTCTGGCAGGTCGGAGGCCTGGGGCCGATGGCGGGCCAGACCCATCATTTCCGCCAGTATGCGCCCGCCATGATCCGCGACCAGCGCCAGATCGCCTATGGGGTGCAGCGCTATACGAACGAGACGCACCGTCTGTATGGCGTCATGGATCGACGCCTGAAGGACCGCGACTATCTGGCGGGCGACTATTCCATCGCCGACATGGCCGCCTGGCCGTGGATATTGCCGACGCTGCAGGGGCAGACTCTGGCGGACTTTCCGCATCTGGCGGCCTGGATGGATCGGGTCGGGTCGAGGCCCGCGGTCAAGGCCGGGCGTGCTCTGCTGGAAGATCGGCGTGGAAACGCCGGCGCGGCGGGCAAGGACGCCGAGGCGGCGCGCAGGGTCCTGTTCGGTCAGCGGGCCACCAAGACGTAAACAAGCCCTTTCCAAATCGTATCGGAACGCTGAACACTTTTCCCAGTATTCATTCCTGCTTTACTTAAAAGTTTGGCGGCGCCTTGCGCCGTTAACTTTAACTTCAAACCGGCGGTATTTGATGCTCTATCAGAGGCGGGCCCAGAACGACGCCCGTTCAGGAGATACGGTAATGAACGCGCAAGAAATGGCGCACGACCTGCAGGCCGACGTGGAAGTCGTGTCCTTGCCGCTGCCGACCGTCGACATGTCGGGCGACGACCTGTTCAAGCTGGGCATGATGTATTCGGCCGGTTCGGGCGGTTGCCCGATGGACCGGGTCTCGGCCCACATGATCTTCAACCTGGCCGCCATGAAGGGTTCGATCGAGGCGCGCGTCTATCGCCGCGAGATGAGCCAGGAGATGGAGCGCGAAGAGATCGCCGAGGCCCAGAAGGCCGCCCGTCGCTATATCGACGCCGGCGTGGTGCGGCTGGCCGCCTGAGACTTCAGAAGGTGGCGTAGCCGTTGCCGTTCGATCCATTGATCGAATAGCTGAAGCCGATGGGCAGGGCGGCGCGCACCTGGGTGAAGAAGGCGGCGAGTTCGCCCAGGGTCGACCGCGGCACGAAAATGATGTCGCCCCGACGCAGGGCCACGACCTCGCCGCGACGCGGGCGCAGATCGACCACTCGCATCATGCGCGATCCGCCGGGACCACGCCGGATCAGGGCCGCGCGCTCGGGCTTGCCCGACGGCAGGAAGCCGCCCGCCTGGACCACGGCCTGATAGGCGTCCAGATCGCCGGTCATCTCGATCACGCCCGGGGTCCGCACCTCGCCGTCGATCCAGACGCGGATCGGCCCGGCCTGGCGCAACGTCACCTCCACGACCGGCCGCACCAGTTGCGAGGCGTAGGCCGAAGACACCTCCCGCTCCAACTCCGGCAAGGTCCGGTCCGCCGCCATGACCTGGCCGACCAGGGGCAGGGCGACCCGACCGTCGGGTCCGACCTTCAGGGTGCGGGTCAATTCAGATGCGGTGGGCAGGGCCACCTCGATCTCGTCCCCCGGATAGAGCAGATAGTCCGGCTCTTCGTCCGTCCAGTCGGCGAAAGGGATGTTGGGGAAGTCGCCGCGTCCCGCCGCTTCGACCCGCTGCACGTCGCCACTCGGGCGCGGCATCCGGGCGGCGTTGCCGCCGCAGGCCGCCAGGGCGGCGCAGCCCGATCCGAGGGCCAGCAGGAATAGTCGGCGATCTGGCGTCATGGAATCGATCTGGTCCGACGAAAGGAGCGTTGGGTCGCAGACTCGCCGCTTATGGGTAACCGATGGTTAACGCCGGTGGGCGAAAGGTGGATTCGCAAGAGACTTTCCAGGATTCGGCCCGCCTATGCGCTCGACGGCATATGTCACGACCCGACCGCGCTACGGCGTGCTGGACGTCGTCGGCCTGCTGTTCCGCGAACTGCTGCTGATGATCATCGTCTTCCTGGTGATCTTCGCCCTGGGCGCCGCCGCCGCCTTCACCCTGAAGAAGAATTACACGGCCCAGGGCGCGGTCTTCGCCGGCGTGGGTCAGGAATATGTCTATCAGCCGCGCGTCGGCACGGCCGAGCGGGGCCAGGCTCCGCAGGGCGACGAGGTCGCCAATTCCGAGGCTGCGATCCTGAGCTCGGGGCAGGTGCGCCAGCGCGTGGTCGAGGCGCTGGGGCCGGCGGCGATCCTGGGCAAGACTCCGACGGGATCACGGGACCGGGCAGAGGCGGCGGCGCGCAAGCTGATCGGCGCCAGTCTGAGCGTCGGCACCGCGCCGGGCAGCGCGGTCATCCGTCTGAGCTACGAGGCCGACGACCCGGAGCGCGCGGCGCGCGTGCTGAACACGGTGATCGAGCAATATCTGGCCTATCGCCGCGAGGTCTTCCAGGACAAGACCCCCGCCATCGCCACCCAGAGACTGGCGTTCGAAGGCGATTTGAGCGCGGCGGATCAGGCCTATGAGCAGTTCCTGACCAGCAACGACATCGGCGACTTCACCGCCGCCAAGACCACGCTGGCGGCCGTCTATCAGACGGTCTTCACCGACCGGCTATCGACCCAGAGCCAGCTGAACCAGACCAGCCAGAGGCTGAACACCCTGGTGGCGCAGCAGGCGGCGACCCCGGCGGAGGTGGCGCTTCAGCAGGACCTGAACATCTCGGCCCAGGATCAGGTGCTGCAACTGCGGACCGAGCGGGAGCAACTGCTGTCGCGCTATCAGCCGGACGCCCAGCCTGTGAGGGACATCGAGGCGCGGATCGCCCAGCTGCAGGCCTATGTGGGCACGGGAACGGCGGTGGGGGCCAAGGAGGTCCGCACCGGGCCGAACCCTGTCTGGACCGAGCTGGAGACCAACCGGATCAACACCCAGGCCGACCGCGACGCCCTTGCGGCGAGGCTCTCGGCGCTGGATCGTCAGTTAACGGACATTCGGGCGCGGCAGGCGCGGCTGACGGCGCTGGAGTCCGAAAACGCGACCCTGGCCGGCAATCGCGAAGTCCTGACCGCCAATATTCGCGAGTTCCAGCAGCGCGAGAGCCAGAGCCGGGCGGACAACGCCCTGGTCGCCGCCGGCGCCGACAATGTCACCGTGATCGAACGCGCCCAGCCCCCCTCGACCGGCAAGAGCCTGAAGGCGCCGGCCCTGGCGGCGGTCTTCCTGTTCGCCGCCTTCACCGCCCTGTGCATCGGCCTGCTGCGGATCTTCTCGCGGCGCGGCTTTGCAACGCCGGACTCGGTGCGGCGGACGCTGGATATGCCGGTCCTGGCCGTGGCTCCGGCGAAGGCGCACTAGCCTCATGCCCGTGTTAGGCTGAGCCGATGGAGCGCGTGGCGATTCGATGGTCGATCTGACGTCCGAAATGGCGGGCCTGTGGGCGGCGCTGGGTCCGGCGCCGGCGCACCGCGCCCGCGTGATCCAGTTCGCCGCCGCCACGACCGGAGAAGGCGTCTCGACCGTGGCGCGGGAGTTCGCGCGACTGGCCGCCGTCCGTGCGCGAAAGCCGGTCTGGCTGGTGGACGGGGACCTGGCCCAGCAGGGGCAGCTCGAAGCCATCGCCGCCGAACCGGACCGGTTCGGCCAACTGGGCAAGCCGGCCCAGGCCTCGCCCGACGGCTCCAGCTTCTTCGCCGTCACGCCGGCGCCGACGGGACGGGACGGCAAGCCGATCCCGCCCGCGCGCCTGCTGACTGCGCGACCCTGCCTGGGCGGCCGGTTGTGGATCACGCGCTTCCACATGGAGGCCCTGCGCTCTGGCCACCGGGTCGAGGCGATCGGCGAGGCCGGTTATTGGGACGCCCTGCGGCCGCATGCCGACACCATCGTCATCGACAGCCCGGCCGCCGACCGCAACGACATGGCGATCATCCTGGCGCCCTTCGTGGACATGACGGTTCTGGTGGTGGCGGCCGGCGGCGCGACCGCGAGCGGACCGGTGATCCT
This sequence comes from Brevundimonas sp. GW821-FHT10A07, assembly GCF_059415785.1. NCBI lineage: Bacteria > Pseudomonadati > Pseudomonadota > Alphaproteobacteria > Caulobacterales > Caulobacteraceae > Brevundimonas > Brevundimonas sp. GW821-FHT10A07. Next base: position 160,582 of record NZ_JBWKNX010000006.1, on the reverse strand, counting down.
GCGCGACGAGATCGAGGCCGTCGGCGGCCGTATCGCCGGAGTGGTCATGAACCGCTCGACCTACAAGCCGCCCAGGTTCCTGAGCCGGCTGGCGGGCTAGGCGCGCCTTCGCAACATGGCCGCGCCGTATAATTTCGGTTCGAACCCCTTGGTCCAGAAGAGCTTGCCAAGGCCGCGCGCCGCGCGGTCCAGGGTTTCGGCGCGGGCGGGGCGGCGGAGCAGGGCGAGGGTCAGGGAGGCGAGACCCCAGACGGCGGCCTGGGCGGCGCCGATCAGCATCCAGCGGGCGACGCCGGGCCAGTCGCGGCGGGCGGCGGCCATCTGGCTGGGGCTTTGGCCATAGGCGAAGGCGCGCATCAGGGCGTAGTTCAGGGTGGCGCGGTCGGGGGGCGCGAACTCGTCCACCCAGGCGTCGGCGGCCCAGCCGAACCGGCCGCCGCGCGCTTGCAGGGCGGTGAACAGGCGGTCGTCCTCGCCGCCGGTCTGGTCCATGGCGGCGTCGAAGGGGGCGGGGCCGGGCAGGGCCGTGGCGCGGACCATCAGACTGTTGCCGCAGCCGTGGATCTGGTCGGTCAGGCCGGTCTGGGTCGGGCCGTCGCGGCCGAAGAAGCGTTCCAGATAGGCGGTGGTCCATCCCGTGCCCTCGGGTACGCGGCCCCGGATCGGGCCGAACAGGACGTCGGCGCCGGTCTGAGACTGGGCCTGCAACAGGGCGGACAACCAGCCGGGGGAGGCGGCCTCGTCGTCATCCAGGAAGGCGATCAGGGGGGCGTCGGCAGCGGCCAGGCCGATGTTCCGGGCCGTGGCGACGCCGGGGACGGGGGCGTGGGCGTAGGTCAGGGGCACCGGCGCTTCGGCCCGCAGGCGGTCGATCAGGGCGGCGGCCGAGCCGTCGGGGTCATTGTCGGCGACGACCACGGCGGCGATCCGGTCCAGCGACCCGACCTGAGCAAAGACCGAACGCAGGGCCCGCTCCAGCATGACCGGCCGACGCAGGGTGGGAATGACGACGGCGACGTCCCGCATCAGATCGCGTCCGCATAGACGGCCGCGCGGTACAGCCGCAGGGCGAAGGCGCGGGTGCGGGTCGGCAACAGCGGCGACAGGGCGGCGCCCCTGGCCATGCGACGGATCAGGGGCAGGGACGGCAGGCGTTTCAGGGCGCGGGCGGCCTTGTAGCTGGGGTAGGTCTGGACGATGGCGGGGTGCAGGGCGACGACGCGGGCGAAGTTGGCGGCGCCCTGGTCGAACTTGCGCGCCAGGTCCGGCACCGTGTCCAGGCCCATATGGGTGGCCGGGTTGTCGATGTGGACGACCTGAAACCGGCGGGCGACCCGCATGGCCCATTCGACATCCTCCCACCCCCAGCCGGTGAAGCCGGGGTCGAAGGATTCGACGGCGAAGACATCGCGCCGGACCAGCAGGTTGGAGGTGTAGACGTATTTCTCGGGCGTCTTGGCGCGCTGGGCGGCGCGGACGCATTCGCTGGCGCCGGACAGGGCGCGGTGGACGGCGAAGCGGCGGTCGCGCGGGGCCTGTTTCAGCGAGAAGCCGCCGAAGGCCACGGCCGGATCGTCGCGTGCGATCAGATCGACCCAGGTCTGGAGGAAGCGCGGGCTGTCCGGCTTCATGTCGCTGTCGAGGAACAGCCAGGAGCCGGCGCGGGCGGCGATGGTCAGTCGGTTGCGCCCCCGCGCCCTGCCTTCGTTGGCGGACAGGGTGACGAGCCGGGCGGGCAGGGCCAGGGCGTCCAGCGCCGCCTTCAGCCGGGCGGTCAGGGCGGCGTCGCCCGTGCCGTCGTCCAGCAGGATCAGCTCCACCCGGCCGGCTAGGGTGGGGCCTTCGGTATCCAGCCGGCGCAGCAGGGGCTCGGGGTCGTCGCGCAGGAAGGGGATCAGGACCGACAGTTCGGGCCGGGCGGCGGCCCAGCCGGGGTTGTCGTGGATATCGGCGCGGGAGCCGCTCATGCCGTCGCCCTTCGTCGGGCCTGGATCAGGCGGTTCAGCACGTCGCGCACCCCGGCGGCGTTGAGCGTCAGCGCCAGGGCCGCATAGACCAGTCCGCCGACGCTCGCGTCCAGCATCAGTTCGACAAACCCGCCCAGCGGTGGAAGCCGCCAGACCACCAGGGCCATGCCGGTCGAGGCCACGCCGCAACGGATCAGCGCCTCCCAAGGTATCGGCAGGGCGATGGCGCGGCGGCTGATCAACAGACAGGCGACCAGGCCTATGGCGAAGCTGAGGGCCGTGGCGACGGCGGCGCCCAGCACGCCGAGCCGGGGGATCAGGATCAGGTTCAGCAGGATGTTGGCCAGCGCCGGAACAGCCATGGTGACCAGCAGCAGGCTGGTTTTCTTGCCCAGGGTGAAGCCGAAGCCGAAATAATAGGCGATCAGGCCCGACATGAAGGCCGAGGCCGCGATCCAGGGTGTGACCAGGGCGGCGGCGACGCGAAGATCAGGGCCGATCATCAGTTCGGCCAGGGGGCGGGCGACCAGGCCCAGGCCGACGGCGGCGGGCAGGCCGATCAGGATCAGGGTCGAACCCTGTTCCAGGGCCGTGTGACGCAGCGCCTCTCGGCCGCCGCGCTCCAGCGCCATGACCATGGCCGGGGCCCCGGCCGCGCCCAGCCAGATGAACATCACGTCCAGGGTGCGGTTCGCCAGGCTGTAGCTGGCGTGATAGGCGCCCACCGCCGCCGCATCCATGAAGCCGGCCAACAGGAAGCGGTCGGTCGAGGCCAGGACCAGGGCCAGGGTCAGCGACGCCGCGATCGGATAGCCATAAGCGGCGTAGGCCTTCAGCCGCGCGCGATCCACGGTTCCCCCGGCCGACTGGCGCAGTTCGCCCGGCAGGATGAAGGGCAGGGCGAACAGGGGGGCGATCATCAGCCCCAACATGGGCGAGGATGCGCCGGCGCCGGCCAGGGCGAAACCGGCCCCGACCAGAAAGCCCAGGACGGCGACAAACATATCGACCGAGGCGGCCTTGGACACCTCGCCGGCGGCGCGGTAACGCTCCTGCGCCAGCTTGGCCAGGTTGCGGATCGGCGCCCCGGCCAGGCCGAAGCCGACCGCCAGCTTGAAGGCCGGGGTCAGGGGCAGAAGCCAGACCACGACAGCCGCGACGGGCACGAACACGGCGATGACGGCGAAGGAGGTGCGGTACAGGCTCGCGAAATGGGCCGCCAGGCCCTCCGGCGTGCGCTCGGCCGCCCAGAAACGGGCCATGGACGCCTCCAGCCAGCTGAAGCTGACCGTATGGGCCAGGCTGGTGACGGAGAAGGCCAGGGCGTAGTGGCCGAAATCCTCGGGGCTGAGCAGGCGGGTGAAGACGACGATGGTCAGGAAGCCGACCACGCCCTGAACGATCTGGGCCGGCAGATAGCCCCAGACGCCGCGCCAGAACATGCGCTTCTCGCTCACCGCACGGCCGCCCGGTCGCCCAGCAGGACGGGGATGGTGATCAGGATGATCCACAGGTCCAGCCAGAAGGACTGGCGCTGGATATAGTCGATATCCAGCTCGACGCGGCGACGCACCTCGGCCTCGCTGTCCACCGGTCCGCGCGACCCGCAGACGGCGGCCCAGCCGGTCATGCCGGGCTTGATGCGGTGACGGTGGGCGTATTCGGCGACCAGAAGCGCGGATTCGGTCTCGCCGGTCCTCATGCCGATGGCGTGAGGGCGCGGGCCGACCAGGGACATCTCGCCCCTCAGCACGTTGAACAGCTGGGGCAGTTCGTCCAGGCTGGAGGCGCGGATGAAGCGGCCGACGCGGGTGACGCGGTCGTCGTCGGCGACGACCTGGCGGCTGGCGGTCGCATCGGCGTCGCAGTGACGCATCGAGCGGAATTTCCACACCACGATGGTCTCCTGGTTGAAGCCATGGCGACGCTGACGGAAGAAGACCGGGCCGGGGCTGTCCAGCCGTACGGCCAGGGCGATCACCGCCATGACCGGGGCGAAGGCGACCAGGGCCAGGGCGCCGATCACCACATCCTGCACTCGTTTGACGAAGGCGCGGCGATCGGCGTCGGGAGCGGACCCGATCTCGGCCAGGGACGGACCGGCCAGACGATTCAGCGCCGCCTCACGACTGGCGTCGGAATCGAACAGGACGGTCAGGGGATTGGGCAGGGTCTCCAGACGGCGCGTCAGATCCCGGACCCGCGCCCCGGCTTCGGCGTCGATCGCCAGAACGATCCGGTCGACATAGGGGAGCATCCGATGGGTCAGCAGGGCGTTGGCCCCGCCCAGCACCGGCACCCCGGCCAGACGGTCAGGCGAGCGGGCCAGGCGGTCGTCGAATACGCCCAGCACGTTCAGGTCGCGCCGTTCCAGCGCCCGCCGGATCAGGGCCTCGGCGTTTCGGGTCGCCCCGACGATGACGATATTGGGCGACAGCAGGCCCTGCCGTCGCCAACGCGCCGCCAGCACCCGCCATAAGCCGTGCAGGGCGACCAGACAGACCGTCGCCGCAAGGCCCCAGTGCAGGACCGGCCCCAGGCCGTGCCCGTCCAGGCCCAGACCCACCAGCAGCGCCGCCCCGATCGCCAGGGCGACGATCCCGACCACCCCGACCAGATGGAGCAGGGGCGTCGGCTCTGCCCCGAATCGATAAAGGCCCAGGCTCCGCAGCAGGGCCAGGGCGACGACGACGCCGGTCGCCAGGGGCAGGACGGCGCCGACGGTCAGGGTCTTCACATCGAGAGACCCCAGCGACCACAGGGCCACAACGGCCAGACCGACCACAGCCAGAACGTCAGCGACGCGGAAATAATAGGCGGCCAGCCGCACGGTCGAGCGCTGGCGCGCGTTTCGCCACACCTCCGGCCGGAACGGACCCCGCTCGGCATGCGGCGCGAGGCTGGCGGCGGCGCGGTCGTTCGCACTCGCTGCGGTCGGCGCGGCAAGGGGACGGGCGCAGTCGGGCATGTCGATCCGGAGTTTCCGCACGGCCGCCACCCTGCATGCGCCGCCTCTATGTCGCGTTAACAACAGGTCTTTGGTTCGAACCGGATTGCACGACGCATCATGCTCGGCTATCGAGCCCTTCGCTGGAGACGTGGCCGAGTGGCTGAAGGCAACGGTTTGCTAAATCGTCGTACCCTGTAAGGGGTACCGAGGGTTCGAATCCCTCCGTCTCCGCCATTTTTTTCCGTAAGTGGCCGTGATGACACGGCTTTTCTTCGGGGGTGGCCCGCCCGTCCCAAAAGCCGTCATCAAAGTGCAGAGGGCTGTTCCTTCCGCTTCCGCGTTGCCCGCCTTGGCGAACTCGCCTCGGGCTGGGCGCGGGGCGCGGTGATCTCGGCGGAAGATGGCCGCTGCGGTCGAACTCGACCGGCTTTTTCGCGGCCCTTCTTCCGTTTCGGCTTGGCAGAGGCTCCATCCTGCGGTGGCGATGCGTCGTTCACTTCCGCGAAGGTCGCCACAGCGGCGTCGGAGGCTGCCCCCCATCCCGGTAATCCCTGCAAAATGCGCTCGGCATTTTTATCGGGCGAGACGTGGCCGTAATGGTCCTCGATCATTTTGACGGAGGTGCCCATCTGCTTGGCCAGGAAGAGGGAATCGACACCTTCGGTGAGCCGGAAGGTGGCGTAGGTGTGCCGGAAACAATAGGTGCTGCGGCGGCTGCCGCTGGCGGAGAACAGCAGTCCGGACTTATCGAGAAGGTGCCCGAGCGGGCTATTGTAGAGGCTGACTGCGACCTCCCCCTTGCGGGTGCAGAATACTGGATCGTCCGGCCCTTTGGCCGGGCTGATGGCTTTGATTTCGTCGAGGTACTCGGCGACCTGTATCGGGGCGACCAGCGTGCGGAACTTGCCCTTGCCGCGCACATTCATAGCGACGAACGGGCGGCCCTTACTGTCGCTCCGAATCTCCACGTCGCGCCAGCGCAAATTGCGGGCTTCGGGCGGCCGCATGCCGGTGTTGGTCATCACCAGGATGAACCAGTAGACCATCTTCCGATACCAGCCGACATATGAGCTTCGCGCCTTCTCTTTCCACTTGGTGCGAGCGTAGGTGTGGAGCTTGCGGTATTCGCGCGGCGTGAACTCCTCGCGGGAAACCTTCTTCAAGCCGGGAACGGCTTTGAAGGGGGACAGGTTGGGGATCAGCTTCTTTTCCACGGCATAGGCCATGATGGCCCGGATGGTGGTCATTTCGGCGCGGATCGTGGCGTCGCTGACGATCTCGCTTCCGTCTCCCTTGCGTTTGCCCTTGCCGGTGCGCTTGCGGGCGATGGGATAGCTTTTCCAGAGCGCTTCGCCGATCAGGGTGATCTGCCGTGCGCCCATGTAGGGATTCAGTTGGGTTCGGATATGGGAGTCGATGGACTGCCAGCGGCGCATTGAGATTTGCCCCGCCTCGGCGCGTTCCTTTTGAAAGGCGCAAAACTCGGCGGCGACTTCCGCGAAGGATTTGTCGAAAACCGGGTGGCCGAGCTCCAGCTTCACGTCGATGCGGATCGCCGCATCGCGCGCCCGCTCCCGAGCCTCGGCTTCCAGCGGCGTTTTGAGGGAAATGAACTTGTAGGCGTCTTTGTCGGGAATCTTGATGCGGCAGTACCAGTTGCGGTGCTTCACATCGGTCCGGCGGAAGATGATGAGGCCGGGGCGAACCATCGCCACATCGGCCATGAACGCGCGGTCCTTCGGTGTATCGTCTGTATGGAAACTGTGCAGAAAATCTCCACTAAGTCATTGATTTTGCCAATCTGTGCATATTTGTGCAGTAAAAATTATACGCTATTTAATGAATAAAATCAACTTGTTGATGTAATCTTCTTGTAGCAATTCGGTAATGTGACTACTAGAAACGTTTATAATACAGAAGGATATTTGGCGTAGTCTGACCTGTGCAGGAATTGTGTAGGTCGTTGCTCTTTTTCGTTCATTTGAGATAGCAGAACCGGCCCACGCCAGCGACGGAAAACGTCCCGTTGTCCACACCGGCCCCCCATCAGAACAACGACAGTTGCCGGGAAGCATCGACGTAGCGCCGCCATGCGGGTTTTGCGGCTTCTTCGTTCAGCCATGCCGTGACCTGCGCCACGACATCGCCGCCCTTGGCTTCGACCGTGCCGCACGGGAGGAAGTGCGAGCGATAGCCGGTTTCGGTGATGGGCAGCGGCGCGCGATCCGGGCGGATGCTGCGGATCTCCAGATGGGCAATCGCGCCCCATTTGCTGGGCCAGTAGGACGCCTCGATCTCGATGCCCTGCCAGAGGAAGCGGTGGATGTGGGGTTGCTGCTCCATCGTCAGCACCCCGCGAACACATGCACCACGTCAAACGCGGTGGTGAGGGTGAACAGGTCGCCGCTCAGTTCGGCGTCCCGCGCCATGGCCTCGTAGTCGATGTAGTAGCGCAGCGCATCCGGAACGGCGATGGTCTGCTGCGTGATCTCCTGCACATAATCGGCAAGGCTGGCGTGAGCGCCAAGGTAGCGGTCGATCAGCGCGTCGCGCGCCTCGTCCAGACTGCCGCTGTAGTAATCCAGTAAGGTCGCGCCGATTTCGCCATGCCCGGCGATGAAGGCGGCCAACTCGCTGACGCGGTCGAAGCCGGTATGCTCCCCGATCCGTAGCGGCCCAAACCCCTCATGGTCATGAATGGCCCATTCCTCGGCCCCGGCGACGGGCGATGCGTCCAGCATGGCGCGCACGGCGTCGTAAAGCGCCCAGGGCTCCTGCGCCGCATCGATCCATTCGCCATGCAAGCGGCCCTGATTGTAGGCGGCAAGGCAGGCCACATAGATGCGGGGTTGGTCGGTGTTGGTGGCAGTGATGGCTCCCATGTCTGTCCTCCAGTGGGTTTGGGTTTCAGGTGCGATCTGAAACCCTGCCTCGTGGCGAACAGCGGGGGGCAAGCGGCGGGGCGGCGTCGCGGGGAACCGGCTGCACGGAACCGCAGGTGAAGGAAGCTGGGCGGACGACGCTCCAAAGCGCGCCAGGGGCAGCGCCCCAGCCTTATGCGTTAGGGATCGTAACCGGATGGCGGAAACGGCGGCGGCGGTTCCGTGAGCGCCAGCGAGTAGAGCGCGGGCCGTAAGGCAACGTCCAATGCGACTTTTGATATAGAGCTGAAATTTCATATGCAGTATGTGTTGCTGATGCAAAACACCGCAGAAGAAGAGGTCAAAGAAGTCTTCGCCTACTTTGGGCGGGCCTTCTACGAAGCTGGAGTTTTAGAAACCGGCTTGGCGATGGCGCTCTTATGGTCGGACTTTCTGGCCAAGGTACAAAGCGATTATCGCGCCAACGGCAAGACGTTCAAACGCTCGGAATATGAGGCGGCGTTTGACGCCTTCCTCGATCAGCAGCACCGGCAGGTAATGGGGACCCTCATCAGGCGGGTGACGGAATCGACTGTTCTGAGCGATGAGTTGAAAGCCAAAATTCAGGAGGCAAACAGACGAAGGAACTTCCTGACACACCATTTCTGGCGAGAGCGTGCGGTCGAATTTTCGACCCCAACTGGCCGCGCGCAATTGATCGTGGAGTTGAATGAGGAGGCGGAATTTTTCGCGGGCGTAGTCGATGAACTCGACTTGGCGATGGTGCAGGTCCGCAAGGACGTAGGCATCGACGAGGCTGCGCTACAGCGGCATGTGACTGAGTACATGGCGAAGGTGGAGGCCATGCCCTGATGTATGGAATCCAGCCGTACTTTGTTTTGCCCTCAAAAGGGCATCTGCGTTTCCTCGTGCATCTCTACAGGCGTTTCAGAAACGACGTATTGAATAGCATCGACAGAAACCTTGCGGATCGTTGAAATATCCAGGCGGAGGCTGGCGGCGACTGTGGGCTTCGGCTCCTCGACAATCGGTTCGAACCATAGATCTCCCAAGCCAGTTTTATCTTCCTTGACAGCCTCTTGAGTCGGAGGAACAGGATGAAGATAGACGGTTTCTACACCGTCTGGAGCTTCCTCATCACTTCCACCGAACTGATAAACTCCGGCGACCTCTCTTCGAACTTCGTCGGGGGCGTTCTCGACCACGCATGCATGTGGAAACAGGACGATGTTCGTCATCCCGCCACTTACTTGAGACGAGCTAAAAATCAGGCCGTCCACGGCCAATTTTCCACGCGTCCAAAGGTATTCTGCGACTACCTGGGTTGGGAGATATTCCAGTGTCTCTCGGCCGGGAATGATCGGCTTTCGAATTTCACGATGGAACCCTCGCAGGAAAGAGGCGTGGCTGTGCATTGTAAAGTAGTCGGGATGAAAATAGCTCAGATCGTTGTGAACGAGTTCCAGGCGTGTGAGGTCGAGCAATCGCAGCGGTCTTATAATCTCGAACCGACCGACTACCGCGACACCGCCCACCGGCACACGCAACTCCGCCGCCGCTGTTGCGGCATCGGCACTGCCGTAAAAGACGCTGATACCAGCAGAGTTCATACGTCCTGCTGTGGCGTGGGTCGGAGGCGGTGCTGATAGTTCGGCTATTGGCGCTGCGTAAATTCTCGTTCTTGCCCCTTCTTCGTTAGCCAGCCGCCCTCTAAAGACGAATCGATCTTCGTCCTCCGGTCCAATGGTTCGGATAACGTTCCGGAATATTTTCTGGCGACCCTCAAGAATTGCACCAAGAATTTTATCGAGCAGGGTGATTGCGCCGACACTGAAGAAACGCCGCTCATGTTTGATCGACTGGCAAAAGGATTCCCATGCCATCCGAAATTCTGGATCTTCCGGGGTTTCAACGACGAATATGTCCTCGCTGTCGTCGTACAAGTCTCGGTCTTCGCCCATTCCAATGGCGTAAGAATGATCGGACCCTAGCTGTTCTACAATAGCTTCGGCGATACTATCGTCCGCGCAACTGATCATATCACCGATCAACTGACTCGGCTTATCTCCTCGAATAATCCAACGAACATTATCGCTATCCTGGTCGAAGTCCGGCTCTTGATCGCCTACGCCTACCATGATGCGATAGACAGGGTCGATTCGCTCAGCGAGCTTTGCAATTGAAACTGTTCTTAAGCGAACATTATCGCAATAATCACAGGGTGCTGGCTGGCCGAATCTTCTGATCTCCGTGTTCAGTTGGGTATCGCCAATGCAGGAGTGACAAACGCGCGGCGCATCTTCAATGTCATCGTCAATGTCGCCGAGATTCACAGGTTTCATGGAGATCTATGCCTTCGCCAAGGCAGCCACCTCTGCGAGCAACAATGGCGATAACCCAAGCGCCTCAAGCGGCCGGGTACGAAGCCATTGGAGTGCTCCAGCGGTGTCCAGATCTTTTCGAGCGGAAAGTTCATTCAGCTTCATCGCCGTGACCCGAGAGAGACCAAGCGAAATGAAACTGATCATCGTTTTGTCGGACGCGCCGACTTCAAGATAGAGCGGAACAGATGGTATGCTGGTTACAAGATCGACATAGCCAGCACTGTCCAATCCGTAGACCAAAAGTGTGTTGTAACAGCCGAACATGCGGACGGCTTGGAATCGGATATCCGTCTCGATCAAAGTCAAAGTGTTACGAATAGTGGTCTGTTTCGGCTTATCCGGCGCACGGTCGATCTGCTCCTGAATGATCTGCGGCAGCGGGAGGCCTTTCATCCACTTGAGCGCTATCAGCGCATGAAACCGGTGAAGGCCGCGCGCTGTATCAAATCCTAGGATCAACTCATGGCAAATTTCCAGGATGTCCGCGTATGACTTAAACGCGTCCCCTTCGCGCGGATGCAGCGGGATCAGGGATTTAGCTCCTTCCTTTCCTTCGGCGATCCTGGCGTTCAGCTTATCAAATATTCTCTGTTGCTTGTGCGCAGACACATTAGGGGTGCGGCGCAGGACCTCGGCTGGAATCGTGACCCGTTCCCCGGCGTCCAGAAGCGCCGCAGACAAAAACGCTGATTGAGGGCTGTCAGCCTCAACGCCAATCCGTTCAAACGTCTGGTCCAAGTCGCCATTCTTGAAGTCCGTGTAGAGACGGAGAAATGTCGTTTCCAAGTTCGCATCGTCACCACGGGCGGCGGCGTTCGAGCCCGAAATCACCGTCATCAAACTATCCTGATGATCGTTGATACTGGTTTCGATAGCCGGGACAATGACTGAATCTTTCGGTCCATCGAGAGGTTTCTTTTTCCACTTGTCGTAATCGATCAGGAAAATGTTGCCTTGGAATTCCCTGCGCAACCTGCCTGCTCGGCCAGACAAGTTCCAGAAATCCGTCGAGTCCAGCGGGTTTGTTTTCCCTTTTTCGGGCGCGAACATGAAGATATTTTTCGCAGGCAGGTTCACGCCCTGAAGTAGGGTGCTTGTGCACACAAGATAGTCGATGTCGCCCGATGAGACTGCGGCCTCAATCGCCCGCCGCAACTGCGTTGGAATGTTGGAATAGTGGAAAGCAACGCCGTATTTGACGCATTCCACGAGGCCATAATTGGCGTGCACCGCTTCTTTGGCGAGGTCGGAAAGCGCGAGGCGTTTTTCCGTGGGTTCCCGATCGGCAAACAGTTCGGCCAACTGCATCGCGACCTTTTCAGCCTCTGCCGGGCCATTCGCGTACACGATGTTTGAGTGACCCTTCCCGAGGACGGCCGGGATATGAACCAACTTGTCGATGCGGCTTGCCAAGGTCCGGTCAAGTTGAAGCGCGGTTACCTGCCGTAAGGATTGCGATCCATCTCCAGCCGTGAGAACGGAGATTTTTCCCTTGGTCGCTGATTCAACTTTCGCAACGAGAAAATTTTGCGCAACCGTGGGCTCGATTGAAGAAAATGGAATGACGTCATCGAGGCCGAAAAGGCGTCCAAAAACGTCAAGGTTCCTGATCGACGGACTCGCGAAAAGAATCTGGGCCGAAGGGTCTCTCACAAGCAGATCATCGATCACCCATTGCAGCAGCACGCCCCGTGACCCGTCCGCTATGGAATGAGCCTCATCTACGATGATGACACTGGCGGCAAAGTCCGGATGGGCACTTAGAGCTAGCTGTGCGCGCTCCTGCGTCATGACGTAGATCACTCGCTTGTCCAGCGGGGTGTCCGAATCGACTGGGACGGTCACGATGCTTGGAGCCTCGTGGGCGTAGTCTTTGAACTGGGCAGTGAGGTCGTCGGCGACCTGAGAAATCAGTGCGCGCGTCGGCACGAGGTAGATGACGCTACGCGGCGCGTCCTTGCCAAATAGCGCAGACAGAAAGCCTTGGAGAACGAACGACTTTCCCGCAGAGGTGGGCGCAGCAAGAGCAATTCTGCGGTTCCGGATAAGGCTCGACCAAAGGTCATGCTGGAAGTCGGTCAAATGAACGAGCTTGCCGTTGATCATCACCTCACGGTGGTCGGCGGATGCGATCTCTTCGGCTGCCAGCGACAACGGCAGGCTAGCCTGGGACGATTCAACGTCCTTACGAGTGCCGATGGACGGGAAATTCCCTAGTCGTGTGAGGACCACACGCAGAGCCTGATCCAGCGGTACGGTCTGAGCGCCAAACAACTCATATGCACAAGTGGCTACGCGAAATGCCGCCCGACGATGGATGCCTGTTTCGGAGCAGGCCAAGATAGCTGCTGCTCGCATCAGTCGTGTCGCATCCGAAAGATCTTCGGGAATAGAGGCCTCTACGCCCAGTTCCTTGGTGAGCCATGCGAGTTCAATCCGTTGCGCCGCTTCATGGAAGCGCGGATTTCCCCAAACCTTTTCGGACAGTTCTTGGATCACGATTTCCAGCCGATCTTTTCCTGAAACAGGTCGCGAAACTCTTGGACCGCCGGTAGCGGGAAGAAGAAAAGTTCTACATCCTGACCGTCGATGCCCGCTTTCTTGAGCGCCTTGGCTACCTTGGGGGCAAGAGCCGTTAGCCGCTCGGTTGCGAGGCTTCTAAACTGCTGTTCCGCTGCGTCAGATCCGGACGTGGCCGCTTTCTCAAAGCCGTCAAAGTCAAAACCGATGAGGCAGGTGATGACATCCCGGCGCTCGTTGTAGGCTTCGTCCATCGGATCGAGATACTGGAGAAGCGCAGCCTTGCCGCCGTCATCCAGCCCCGAGAAGTCGATATTCCGCTGAACCAGTTGTATCTCGTGGCCGATCTTCGCGGGGTCCAACGACTCCGCAATCGAGGTGACAGCCGCCTCGATGGCTGCGCCAACGTCGGCGTACATTTTTGACTCGCCCCAGTAGATAAAGAGGCGCGAGGTTTCCGGGCAGTACCGGACATGGACGCCATCAGCACCATGAACGGGCATTTCACGGTTAGTCTTCAGGCTCATTTTTGCGATGATCTGTGGAGCGCCTAGAATCCATTCAGTAAGTAGAAAAAGGATTAGTTCACCGGCCTCCCCATTTCGATTGGTAGCCTTGTGAGCGCGGATGAACAGATTCGCTGCCGTGTCGTTTAATTGCAATGTCTTTAACTTGAATTCATCGACCGGCACCTTCCCATAAAGCGCATCAATCTTTCCGATCTCGGCGCGTGTAAGGGAGAATGGGGTGAGATGCAGCCATATCAGTTCCACCAATTCATGAACTGTGGCTTTGCCTTGACGGAAGGAAGGGAAATGTAGCCGGAGTTTCACTCCGCTGCATTCGCACACAACCTCATGGTTCAATTCCCTGATACGCGGCCCCAGCTTGCTATAGTCGCGCCTCAAGGCTGCGAGGACTATATCCAAGTCTGGTTGTTCCGTTTCGTCTGCGGCTGTGTGAACCAATTCCCCTCCAGCGTGTCCCTTTTGGGAAGAATGGTAGCGCTACGCGATGATAATGTAAGTAGAAATTCTTCGGTCGTTCTAGGTGGCCAGGAAACTTAGGGGTCGAGGCGCGCCCATAGCGGCTACATTTCGACACAAGTCGCGCTCGCGCCTTGGTGGTGTGAGGATTTTCGAAGCGCGCCGAGGGCACCATTGGCCGTTTACGGCGCTTCAACCGTTGATGTGCGACCTGGCCGCCATCATGGTTGTACCGATTGAAGTAGTTGCCGATCCGACGGATTGGGCAGGTTGGGCTCAGGCGCTGGGCGGTATCGCGGCGATTTTAGCGACTTGGATTCTAGCTTCGCGGGACAGCAGGAGAGCGCATAGCGGGGCGGAGCAGCAGAAGAGGGCTCGTCAGGCAGCCATTTGTGCCATTATCGACCTCGCAATCTCGACGCTCGAAACACTGAACAGGAAAGCTGGCGCAAAGTCATTCACGCGAGGGAATATTGCTGCCTCGGAAGATGCTGCGGATGCCGTCCTCGCTACGCTCGCCTCCATTCCGCTCCTTGAACTTACTACGTCTCAGATCGAGGCGGTGAGCGCGGTAAGAGGACATATGACAACGGCCCGACGCCGCTTGGGTTTCAGCCGCAACCATCTAGAGAAAGATGAAACGGCGACGGCTCGCTTCGATGGTTTGCTGAAGCAAACGAAAGAGGCGCGTGAACGCCTGGTGGGGTGAAGCTGGGAAGCTGTTGGTTCTGCGCAGCACGGCGTCGCAACGATCACGACTCTTCATCATCCTCATGTCGGCGGACCCAGATGATGATGGTGTTTCCGTCGATTTTCCCGTCTCCTTCGAGATCGCGTTCACGGAAAAATTCTCGCAGTCCAGCGAGTGCAACGTGCGAGCCCATATTGATGGCTTCGACGACGGTGGCGTGAGCAAATTTTCCTGGCTCTGACTCCGGGATGGCGTTTCCGAAGATCGATCCCGCTACGAACACTCCGGCAGCAGAAAGCTTCCTTTTGCCTTTCAGGATGATCGATCCATCTTCCAGGGAAACGGTCACGAACGCCATATCATCGATGGTCCGAAGCCAACTCGACCACCGGGCAAAAGAGCCGACAGAGAAAAGGACGGCAATTGGCCAAAGAATGAAATGTGGTCCCGTGGGGAAGCCAAACCCAGCGGGTCTAATCAGGTGGGCTTTGGCGTAGGTGCGGATCTGTTGATCCAGCTCTTCCATGAGGCTGGTCACTAGTCGAACGTCGTCTTCGTTCGTGAGACGGCCGTCTTCAAAATGAATGCTGATCTCGTCGATCAGCAGGCGTAGTTCGCCACTTCTCAGCAGTACGTCAGTCATCGTCGCCCCCGTGTGTTAGCACAACTAACCGGTGCCGGGCGAACGAGTCTAGCCAGGCGGGCGAGTGGAGCTGAGGCCCTGGAGCAGATGTCCGCAATAGCCTGCAACTGACGTTGTGTGGGGTCTGATGGACGGTCGTTTTCGGCGGCGCGCGATGGGCGCGGGCTGCCGGAAAGGAACAGCCGATGTCCAATCTCCATCATCTGCACACTGCCGCCAAGGGGGGCGCGCAGGTCATTCATAACCTCCCGCCGCTGCCGGAGCCGAAGAACCCGGTGGTCGCCTTCATCCTGGGCTTCTTCTTTGGGGCCCTGGGTGTGGCGATCTATTTCAAGAGCCCGAGGGACTTCTTCGTCTGCTGCGGGCTGTTCGTCGGGCTGTCGATCCTGATCCCTGGTATCGGCAGCATCGCAGGGTGGCTCTTTTCCCCCTGCTACGGCGCGTACCGCGCCATGACGTCAAACGAGCAACTGGGCCTTTGACCCGAACACCGGGGCGCGCTGGTCGCGCCCCGGCTTTCCCGACACATGCAAGGAGGCCCCTACCATGAGCAAGGTCGAGATGACGACCCATGCCGGGCGTCGTGCGCAGCAGCGCGCGGTGCCGCCCTGGCTGGTCGAACTGGTCGTGCGCCACGCCGATCTGGAACTACCGCTGGGGGAGAGGCGGATGGCGTTGCGGCTGTCGCCCGATGCGGTCGCCACCCTCCGGCGTGACCATGGAATGGACACAGCGGAACGGGCGAGATCCGTCGTGCTGGTGATGGTCGATGGCGTCGTGGCGACTGTGCTGCGCGCGATCGGGAAGCCGAGCCGACGCTATCTGTGGAGGCGGCGATGATCGACCAGATCAGAAGCCTCCTCGTCGGCATCTATCTCGTATGCCGACTGATCGCCAGCGGGGCGCTCGTCGAGCCTCCCGACGATGTGTAGCCGCCAGCGATCCCGCGAACGGGGGAGGGACGATCTCCTCGTCACCGGGTGGGTGGGAGTGAGCGCCACGCCGTCTGTGGAATGGTCTTGGCCCCCGGTCGGGCGGCGGGTTTCCGTCCTTTGGAATACCCCTGTCGCAACGACCGGCAATCGCCCTGAAAAGCCGCCTCTGGCGTGGTTGAGCGGATAGCGAAAAACACAACCGGGCTAATGTCAAGCGCATCAAATCATTGAGTTTTTGTGCACAAACTGGCACAGTTTGTATCAGTGCACATCCACACTCAAAACGATGGATGACGATGGCAGGCCACCCGGTTCAAACACCAGGGCGGTTCATGGCGATCTACCACTTCCGGGCTAAGGTCATTCAACGGTCGGCGGGGCAATCGGCGGTCAAGTCCGCCGCCTACCGACATGGCCAACGGCTTTATGACGAGCGGCTGGAGCGAGCCTTTCGCTACCGCAAACCCGATGTCCGGCACTCGGTGATCCTGGCGCCGGAGGGGGCGCCGGACTGGGTGTTCTCCAGATACCAGCTGTGGAATCGAGCCGAGGCGGCCGAGACGCGGGTCAACGCGCAGGTCGCTCGGGAAGTCGAGATTTCACTACCCCGCGAGGTCGGGCCGGAGGCGCGGATCGCGCTGGTGCATGCCTATGTGCGGGAGCAGTTCGTGGCGCGGGGAATGGTGGCGGACATCGCCATCCACGCGCCGCTGGGGGCGGACGGGCGGGAGCAGCCCCACGCCCACATCATGCTGACGATGCGCAAACTGGATGCGACCACGCCCACGGGCTTTGCCAAGGGCAAGGCGCGAGAGTGGAACGAAGACCCGGTGGTGGAGGCGGCGCTGCGGGAGGCGAAGGACGCCTTCCGCAAGGGCGAGACGCCGGAACTGGCGGCGCGGATCGAAGCGCTCGATGCGCAGCGCAACATCCATGTGTGGCGCGAGGCGTGGGCTGCCCACGCCAACGACGCGCTGGCCGCTGCGAATGCGGCGGCGCGGATCGACCACCGGACGCTGGAGGCCCAGGGCATCCGCCGAACGGCGGAGCCGCATCTGGGCCTCGCCCGGCATATCGAGAACGCCTACGGCCATATGAAAGCCCGCGTTGCGAACTGGCTGGCGGTGGTGAAGCGCAACGAGCTTTACCGCGCCTTCGTCCCCTATGAGCGCCGCGACGCGGCGAAGTTCACGCGGGATGTCGCCGCCATCCGGTCCTTCACCGATGGGCTGATGGACCATTGGCGGAAACGGCCGCGCCGACCGCAACCCCCACCCCCGTCCAAGGAGGTTTCCCATGAGTGGTAGCTTTAACGAATTCGTTCAGAAGGGCGGTTGGGCCAACCGTGTGCAGGAGCCGCGTGACGCGAAGACCGCTGGGCAACCCGTCGAGGATGAGCAGGCGGTCGGCAGCGGGCCGTACAAGGCCTACGGCTACACGCCCGCCGACGACCTCGAAACCTGCGATGTGTCGTGGTGGCTGAAGGGCGAGATCCCTCAGGGGCAGGAGATCCAGTACCGGTTTTTGGTGCGCGTCGGATATCTCGGCGACGACCAACTGCACCTGATGCTGACCGACTGCATCCTGCATCTGGAAGGCCGGAACCTGACCGATCTACGCAAGCGGCTGGCCCGAAGGCGGGTGACCTTCATCCGCGCCTTCAATCCGGCCCTGTGGCCAGCGCCACAGGCGGGCGAGCCGCTGATCGAACGCATCACGCTGCATTATCCGGGGGAGGGGGGCGCGCCCTGATCGGCGGCAGCCTGCTCGGCCGTTTGCAGTTCCTCCAGGAGGACTTGGTAATCCACATCGACTTCGGCTTTGGCCTGGGCGAGCCATTTGGAAAGGCTCTCCTGGCGGAGGACGATGTCGCGCAGTTGCGCGGCCGGATCGTGCGGCGGGGCGTCGCCCTCGGCGAAGCGCGCCATCAGTTCGTTGATGGCGTGCATTCGCCCCATGATGAGGCCGAGCCGGTAGACCGGATCGTCGGCGAGTTCGTCTTCCATGGGACGCCATTACCATGCAGGCTGGGCTTTCGTCCCGCCACCGGCGGGTGCCGGCGGCGGGATCGGCTGGCCTCAATAGTCCGAGGCCAGCATGATGGTGAGCACCCGCGCGGTTTGCGCCGGGTCGCTCGGGTCGTTCGATCCGTAGCGGAGCGCGGGGTCGTAATAGTCGATCTTCCAGAGCAGGACTTGTCCGGCCAGGTTGATCGACCCGAAATCGTGCTCACCGTAGGGGTCGTTGTCCGGCGAGAAGCCGTCGAAGGTTTGCACGGCCCGTGTGGCCATCAGGACGAAGGCTGGACCTTCCGCCTGGACGCCTTGGGTGATCATCCACCGGCCCGCTGAGGGGCCGGTGGTGCGGAACGCATCGTTGAGCTCGCGAATGCGTGCCTGAGAGGCGATGGTGGGGCTCATTGGTCGCCCCCTTTCCCGGCTGGGCGCTCGGTGATGGCGCGCATGACGATGCGGCCTGCCAGCGGGATGGCGTCGCAGGAAATCGCGAAGCCTTTGCCGTCCTTATGCGCCCAGGCAGCGCCGAGCTCGGTCCAGACCGCGTTCTCGCCGTCGCCGACGACGCGGAAGATGCGGTGTGTGGGCTTGCGGCCCGATTGTTGGGATTGGTTCTTAGCCATGATGGTCTCCTCTGGTTCGAGCCACGGACCATTTCCGCGGCTCATGGGAGCCCAGGGGCACCGGCCATCGAGGCCGCGATCACACCCCGCGCCAGCGCCCGGAGGGAACGGAGCTGCACGGAGCCGTCAGGCGGAGGAAGCGAGTTGGGTTGAACGCGTCCGGGCCAGTGCCACACCGCTCCTCATGAGAGCCGTGAGTGGTTCGCGCCCCTAACTATGGGATGCCCAGCCATGAGTTGCGCAATGACGGGGCGGTGGTGTGCGGCCTTCATCCAGGCGTTTTCCAGGCGTTCAGCCCTGCGCGGAAACGGGATGAACCGATCCTTGAGCGGGATAGAAGGGGTTGTTCAAGTACGTATTTAATCTTCAATGAAATGTAACATTGCAAATCAGCTAAGATGATATACTAAAATGCATGAAAGCATACCCGTTCATGTTCGCAAAAAGCGAGAAGATATCCGAATGGCATCCGGTTGTATTGCCTGGCTTTATTTTAGACAGAGAGGCCAGGAACTTGTTGCTGGAAGTCGCGCAAAACGCCCATAGCACTGCGCCGGGAGAGGCGATAAGAGCTACACGCCAGCACAGTAAATTGGGAACTTTCGACATCATCTTTCAAAAGCGGGCATCTGGCCTCACTGACATGCACCACCGTCGAGTGGATTTCAGAGAAGGGTTCATCCTTCGTCACCGGGATTCGACCGTCGAAATCTTGCAGTCGCATTTAGACGCCGCGCATGACGCTATGATGCCCACGTTTGAACGGTTCCAATCCGCTGGGAATTGGAGTTCGGCTCAATCCAGTTCCGCGCTTGAACTCGATCTGACGAAAGTCGTGGAAACCACGCCGCTTAAAAAGCTGCGTGAACTTCCCCAAGCCGTTGAGCGCCAGGCGACCAATGCTGGCGCAACCTTTGCGGGAAAGCGGTTCACGCCCTCGGGTTGGATGACGCCTCAGAAGGGCGTCATCATCGCCAGCGTGGTCGCTACCGTTACCGCTGGGGCGTTCCTGATAGCCGCCCATCGGCGGCGCACGTCAGAGAGAGCCAGTGAAACTGCGAGAAGCCATCCCTAATCACAATCCTCCACAATGGAGTTTGCGAGCGTCACCGTATGCAAGTTAGGGTTCAGCTCTAGGGCATCGGGGGTACACATCATGCAAGCGGTAAAGGTTTTTCTGAGCGGCGGCGCGGGTTCAGGCAAAACAGTCTATCTGGCGTCGCTTTTTCAGACACTAACGATTGCCGATAACCATATCGGGCTGCGGTGCGAGACATCCGCAGCAGCACGGGGCCGGCTTCGTTCCATCTACAATCGGCTAGATGGGGACTGGCCTGAGGGGACGGCACTGGCCGAAACGCATGAGATTCCATTCTCCTTCTTCATCGATACGGCGATTGGAGAATCCTTCCTCGGCACTAAAGCAACATTCTATGATTACGCAGGTGGAACGATCGCATCCAGTGGTGGAGCCACGAACGCAACTGTAGCGGATAGGATGGAGGATATTGAGCGACTAGCCGCCGAGTGCGATGTCGTCATCTGCGTGGTTGATGGTGCGGAGGTCTATCGCTCGCTCCAGGCCGGTGCCCGCCCAACCGGCGCATTGCTCGACTCTATCGGTGCGACTGTTGATTTCTGGATCAATAGTAATCGTAAGCGCTCCATGCTACGGCAAAATCACTATTTCCTAGTTACGAAGTGGGATCTGTTCCCCGAGGCGGACGATACACTACGGGCAGTGCGCGACCTCCTTCTAGGAATTCCGTTGGTAGCTCGTTACCTTGCAAAGCAGGATGAGAATTCCGTTGTCCGCATTCTTCCGGTAAGTTCGGTAGGGCGAAGGTTCGCGGTATTGGATGAGATCAGCGGTGGCATGGTAATCAACCCGTTGGCTGAGATCGAGCCCGTCAATGTCGATATTCCGGTGGCTTGCCTGATCCCGGACTTGATCGAAGCTGAACTTGCTCGTCACGCCGTCGAACTGGAAGCCCAGCGCCGGGCCGAGGCCAGTCGGCGAATTCCTTGGTGGAAGCGTGCGCTGCATTTTATCGGGGACACAGTACAGCAATCGCCCACGTTGCGACGTCTTATCGACGGTTTGGGTATTGATCTTGCCGATGTGGATCGAATTGGCGATTTGCTCAAGCATCCTGCCATACAGACTGAGGAAGATCGGCAACGTAAACTGGCTGAGATTGCTTTGAAGGTGAGCAGCCAAAAAGAGGCAAGCGCCGTGATCCATCAGCATTTCGCGCAGATTAAAGACGGGTTCGACACACGCTATCCATCCTCTCTAGTGCGAGGATTAGCCTGATGCGGGCACGCCCTTTTCTCTTTTCCAAAAATCCGGTCGCTCCTGAATGGACGCCTGTGGTGGTGCCTTCCAGCGTCACTGATCGCGAAGCCCGATCCATCCTCTTAGAAGCGCAAAAAGGCGACCTTATTGAAGATGGCTCTGCGATCTTGATAAAGGCGAACCATTCCGTCTTGGGCGTAATGGATTTGCTGTTTCGGCAAGATGCGCGAGTGTTCCGGGACAAGCGCGGGCGGCGTTTTCAGCCATATGAAGGAATCATGCTCTCTGAGCGGCGGAAGGGATATGTGTTCTGTAAGGAACATCTTGATGTCGCACGCGAACTTTTGCGTCCGCAGTTTGAAAAATTTTGGACCGAAGAAAAATGGTCTAGCGAACAAGCTAAATCGGCGGCAGCTTTTAATCTTGAAGATGTGGAAGCAAATACGCCATTAAAAATTTCATATCGTAACATGCGCATCGGAAATGATGTTTTATCGGCGCAGGAGCGTAAGACGCGAACATATCGTGACGGCTTTGCTGCGTCTGATGAGAGACGTAAAAATTCGCAACTTAAGGTGTTTGCTGAACGGTTGGGGGATTTTGTGTTCGGGCCTCGGGAGTCTGATGAGCGGAAAGACTGAGCTGTCATCGCTCAATTTCAGGTCCTTCATCCTCCATGCGTGAGCGCGACATTGCCTCCACGCGTTCGCTCCAATCCATCCCCGCCCAGCCGTTGGCGGGCCGCTCTTTGAGGTGGTCGCTCCAAGGCTGGCCCCCCCCCTTCGTTGGTTCGGGATCGCGGCCGTAGAGGTTGCGAAGGTCGTCGAGGATTCCTTGCCGTTCGGCTTTGGGACGTTGGAACCAGCCCTCGTCGATCAGCTTGGCGCGGGTGTCGTCCAGCACTTCGCGGGCGAAGCTGGCCAGGAGATTGGGACGCTCAGGGGGGGGGCGGCGCATGGCATGTTCCTTCTGTTCGGATCCGCAGCTAAGGGGATCGCGCGGGGCTGAGGATTGCCGCCTATTGCAGCCAATGATCTGCAATGCAGACTCAGGAGGATGCGGGGCAGAACAGGGGCATGGATCTCCTTCGCCCCTTTCGCTCGCGTCTCGGAACCACGACCGGAAAGCCTCCGGCGACGGCTTCCCGATTCATCAATGACCTCGACACGCCGCTGCTTTGGCTCAACAGCGAAGGCGATGCGCTACGGGTGAGGGACTTTTTCGAGGGCATCTTCGCCTTCGGTGCGACGGGGAGCGGGAAGTCGAGCGGCGTGGGCATCGCGCTGCTGATGGCCATGATGGGGGTGGGGTGGGGCGGCCTTATCCTCTGCGCCAAGCCGGGCGAGGCCGAGCGCTGCATCCGCGCCGCGCAGCAATGCGGCCGAGGCGACGATGTGATCATCATGCGGCCCGGCTCGGGCCGCCATTTCAACTTCATCGAACATGAGATGCGCCGCGCCGACGGGCTTGGCACGGACGTGTTCAACCTCGTGTCACTGATGATGGTGATGGTCGAGGCGATGCGTGTGGCGCTGAACCAGGCCCAGGAGGAGGGCGGGTTCTGGATTTCCGCCATGCGGGAATTGCTGGCGAACGCCATTGAGCCCCTGATCGCCGCCACCGGACGCTTCCGGCTCGATGAACTGATGCAGTTCATCACCACCGCACCTAACCGGCCTGAGGACATGCGCGATCCGAAATGGCGCGCGGGCTCCTATTGGTACTGGGCGATGGAGCAGGCGCATGATGCGACGCGCGGGCCGCCGATGAGTGAAGCCTCGCGCCGGGCGGTGCAGGATTACTGGTTTGGGAATTTCATCCGCCTCGATCCGAAGACGCGTAGCAACGTGGTGGCGACGCTGACGGCGACCATCAGCCCGTTCCTACGGGGCCATCTGCACGAGATGTTCTGCACCGACACGACGGTGGTGCCGGAACTGACGCATGAAGGCGCGATCATCATCGTGGACTGCCCGATCAAGACGATGGGCATCAACGGGGTGATGGCCGCGCTGGTGATGAAATATTGCTGGCAGCGGAGCGTCGAGGCGCGGCTGGTCGGCCCGCACACCCGGCCCGGCTTCCTCTACGTCGATGAATCGCAGCTGTTCAAATTGGCCTACGACTTGGAATTCCAAAGCACGGCGCGCAGCGCGATGGCGGCGACCATCTACCTGACCCAGAACCTGTCGAACTATTACGCCACCCAACCGGGGCGCGACCCGAAGGCCGCGACCGATGCCCTGCTTGGGAATTTCCAGACCAAGATTTTCCATACGAACACCGACGTGGCCACGAACCAGTACGCGGCCGATTTGATCGGCAAGGGCATCGTGCGGCGGGCGAGCGGCAACTGGTCGGAGAATGGTGGCTGGTCGCGTGGGGAGAATGACGGGACGACCTACAGCTACCAGCGCGGCAAGAATAAGGGGCACCAGTCGGGAAGCCAGAGCGGCGGCGGCGTGACCTATTCCGACACTGGCAGCGCCTCGTATTCGATCAATAGCGGCGGTAGCCATGGGCGGCAGGAGGGCGAAAGCAGCTCCTGGTCGCGTGGGCAGACGACGGGTACGAGCCGAGGCGAATCCGGCGGCTGGAACTCCGGCGGGGGCTGGTCGGAACAGATGGATTACCTGGTGCCGCCGTCCTTCTTCGCCTCCGGCCTGCGCAAGGGCGGGCCGGAGAACGGCTTTCTGGTGGACGGCGTGCTGGTGCAGGGCGGCCGCCGGTTTCGAGCGAGCGGCGGGCACTCGCTGTTCGTCACTTTCCAGCAATAGGAGCGATCAATGGGTCTTCTGCTGAACCGTGCCTTCATCCTGTTCGCGCTGTTGGGGGCTGGCTTGCTGGTCGCGCTGGGCGACGATGCCTGGACGGGGGCGAAGATCGCCCTGGCAGGTCTGGTCTATTGGAAGGTCGCGGGATGGGTACGCCGCTGGCGCGGCACGCGCCATCCGCGCGCCAAAATCGCCCGGTCCAAGACGGCGGACGTGGTGACGGTGATTGAACACCGCACGCAGTCGGATGGGGTAGGGGGCGCATTCGCGCGGCTGCATCCGGAGACGCGGGCGTGGTTGGAGAACGAGTTGCGAGCGCGGGGAGCCGCCTCTCAGGGTCGGCCCTCCAGGATGCGATAGTGACGTAGGAAGAGTTTGGGCGGGGGATAAGGCAGCGTGCCTTTTTGAAAGGTCTTCGTGTTGCCCTTCTGGAATAACCGCTTGGGTGCTGTCGCGAGGTTGGCAAAGCCTTCGAAATTGGGGGCGTCTATCCCATTCCATGATGCGTCCCCGCCCCTCAGGAGGTCGGCAACCGCCGTGGATTTCGTCGGCTCCACCAAAAGATAAGCCGTGACCTTTCCCGTGTGGCTTGAGGTGCGTGCCGGAAAGCCGGGCAACAAGCCGACATAGTCGGCCGCGATCTCAAAGGGCCCACCCGGATGCCAGTGGACCATCGTTTTGAGGTCTTGGTCCCAAATATAGTCCGACTGGGCGACGCCCTCGCGTGTGTCGGGATCGCGAACATAGAAAAGCCAGCCGCGCGCCGTGCGGTCGGTGACGGGCCGTGTGAGGGCCGCGATCATGGGGGCGCCGGCGCGAATGTTCATGACCGGCAGAGGGTCGGGATCAATCGGCGTTGCATTGTCGGGAATGCGGTAAAGGTCCGCGCTGGACGGATCGTAATCCGCGACCAGTAGTGCGTGATCGTGTTCGCGGTGCTGCTGCATGGTATGGATGGCGGCGGCGATGGCGCTATGGGCGCGGGCGAGCGCGGCGGGCGTCTGTTTGTCTAAGCCCTTGGCTAAGTGCTGGAAGAGCTCGTGGATTGGCTTTTCCCAATCCTCGTTGCGGATCAGGCCGGTCCCATCCGGCTCCGCGTCACTATTGCGGGGGAGAAGATTGCGGGCGATGCGCGCGTTGAACTCTTCCGTCAGCGCTGATTTTAGCCGCTCGGTGAATTCGATCTTTCCTGCCTTGAGGCGGGAGAGGTCAGAGCGGCGATCTTCCAGATCCTTTGGATAGAAGAGCGCATAGTTCAGGTGGTCGTCGGTGACGCCGTCGCCGCAAAGTGCTTTCATGCCCTCCAGCTTCAGCATGAGATCATAGACCGGCATTGTGTCCCCCATCCCGCACACCGGCGGTTGCGCTTGCCACGATTCAGCAGGCAAGCTGTGCTGGCAAGGGGGAGAATTCCATGGCGTTAGGCGTCGCGCTTCTAATCGGCAATGCGATGTATTTGGGACCGAGCTTTCCCCGTCTGCGGACACCGCCGAGCGATGTGGTCAATCTCGATATGCGGCTGCGGGAGCTTGGGTTCGAGACACTGGTTTGCGAGAACGCGACGGCGACTGAAATGGCGACGGCGTTTGGGCAGTTCAGCACTATGCTGGAGAGGTTGCCGCCTGGGGCGAACGCCTTTTTCTATTTCGCGGGGCATGGGCTGCAGCACGGCGGAGAGAATTACCTCGTGCCGATTGATGCCGTTGGGTCAGGCAAGGCAATCCTCTGGTCGTGCAAACGGCTCTCGGATTTGCTCGACGGACTTTGTTGGCGGGACGATCAGCAAAAGTGGTTTACCATCGACGCCTGCCGCACCAACGATCTGCCAAGTGATACGCGAAACGGCATCGTTGGCCTCGCCGGTGAATCGGTGAGGCGGTATGACCGGGTCAAGCAAACCACGGTCCTGCACGCCGCCGCGCCTGGGCATGCGGCGAACGACGGCAGCGCACATGGTTCAAGCCCCTTCTGCCGGGGCATCCTCGACGCCCTGGCAGATCCACACCGATCCCCACGGGAATTGTCGCTTCATGTCGCGGACTATGTGAGCCGGGCGACGCAGGAGATGCAGACGCCCTGGGAGACGAGTTGTGTGACCCGCTTGGCGCCTTTCGTGTCACCAGTCGGGAAGGACCCGATACAGAGCCGATTGCCTATGGCGTTGCCGCCTGTGTCTTTCTCTCCGGGGAATGACGCCGACCGTTATGTCTCGGAACGTGGGCACCTGATCCATAAGCTCAAGGCGAAGGATACGTCCGGTCGGTGGGCGTATTATTTCGTGTTGGTGGAGCCGGAACGAGAACCGGCTTTCATGGCTGCGATCGGTGGCGACGGAATCTTAGATATCGAGGACTTTGGGCGTGTCGTAGCCTCCTCTTATGGAGAAGCGCCTACTGAAGAGGTGCGCCAGTATCTGAGAGGACGGTATGGATTCAATGTGTGAGAGGTTTCATATTGTTAACGAAAACTTAACGACATGCGCGTTATAGTTGTCGGGTTGGTAGGGAGCTTTTATCGCACTTCGCCCCACAGTTTCTGACATTCCCGATGCTCGACGGGCCGTGCCCGGCGAGCCGGAGGGCGCCCTCCGCGCGGAGCTGCTGGAGCAGATCGGCGCGGCGCAGGCGGCGCTGGAGGCGCAGCTCGACCAGTTGCAGCACGCCGCCAGCCAGGGCGGCAGCACCGCCGCGCTGGTGATCGCTCAGAACCAGCTCAGCCGGTTGGGCGGATTGGGCCGCACGGTCGAGCATGCCAGAGGCGTCGGCCTCGCCAACGTGCGGGCCGAAGTCACGGCGATGATCGTCGCCGCCCAGGCGACGGTGCAACAGGCCCGCGCCGCCGCCGCTGGCGGACAGGCCGCCGAACTCGCGCTGCACGAGGCCCAGGCCGAAGCCCACCGCATCACCGGCGACTTCATGCGCGATTTCTACGAGCGGCGGATCTTCGACAAATATCTCAGCTTCACCTCGACCGAGGACGAGCGCGCCTATCGCGCGCGCGAGGAAGCGCGGCGCATCGAAATCGAGAAAGCCCGCGCCGAAGGAACGCCGGAAGGCGAGTTGCGGGCGTTGGACCTCCAGCGGGCCCAATTGCTCGACACTGGCGCCCATGGCGGGAAGGACAGCCCACGTTTCCAGGCGATGCTGGACGAAAACCAAGCGGCGCGCGACGCCCTCGCCAATGCGATGGAAACCTCGTCACCGAAGCAGACGCGATCCGACGATCTGCTTGCCCCAACCGAGGCCGCGCTGGTCTCGCCCGATTTGATCGAGGCGCTGCGTGCCACCGGCATGACCCTGGCCGATGCTGGACAGGGGCACGGGGTTTCCATCAATCAGGCGCGCGAATCCGGCACCGTGCGTTTGGCTTAGGCAGTCGGCATCAGCCCCAACGCTCGGCATGTTGCGACCGCCGACCGGAAATAGGCCGGATCACGGACCAGCGACGCTAGTTCTTGCTCTCGGGTGCGGCGAATGTCCGCCTCTAACCGATCCTCCGTATAGCCGAGCGCCAGGGCTGCGACGCGTGCGGCGTCATACGAAGCCCGCGCCCCTTCCGCGTAGCGACGGGCTCCGGCCGCGTCCCCGGCGTCCTGCCGAATACCTCGGGCATGGATGTTCGCCAGAAAGCACTTCCTGGACGCGGCGTAGGCTTCCGGTATCCGCGTCGAACGGGTGTTAGACGACGATTGGCCTATCGCTGGCCCAGTGCATAGGAATGCCACGGCCGCGATCATGACGATGAAGATGGGGGTGTTGCGAGGCATCACGCGATCAGCCCCATTCGAGGAAGCTGGTGCCGCGATCCGTCTGCACTTCGATTTTCTGGATGTTGCCGCAGAGCCAGAACACGACCGTGTAAGTGCTGCCGGGCGCGAGGGTACGATTGGGGTAGTTATTGCAGTTGCCGTTCTCAGCACTTCCGTTCGCGATGATCCGGTTGATCGTGAACGCTTCCGTGTCGGTGTTTTCGATGATGATGCCGCGTCCGAGTGTTCGGCTTGCATTCATTGAGGGGCCGCCACAGGCGGCGAGCAGCGCCAGTGGCAAAAATGCCCAGCCACGGCGTAGCACATGCGAGGCGCGCCCCCGCGCTCGTTGCCGATCCAACATTATTGCTTTCCCCGCCGCTCACCATGAGCGGTAGGGAAAGCGTAACATTAGTGGGAATTCGGTTGCGGATAGTGCATTGTTTTGACAAGCGTATTGTCCAAATGAAGCCGAACGGAACAGGACGGAGCGCCCCTCTAAAAACCCCACGCAAACCCAGCGTCCGCGCCGGTTTTTCACTGTGTTGGGGTTGCGACGTTATTCCCACAACGGTTGCAGCCGCCCGGCCCCGGCGGCGGGCATGAGGGCCGCGCCCGACGCAGGATCGCTCCGCGATCATCACGGCCAGCGCAAATACCTGTGCGGGAGTGAGCCGCGCCGGTTCCTCGCCGCCGCCGCCCGCATGGATGCGGAAAGCGGCGCGCTCTGCCGGTTGTTGGCCTTCACTGGTTGCCGCGTCAGCGAGGCCTTGCAACTCTGCCCCGAGCGGCTCGATGTCGAGGCGGGGCGCATCGTGTTCCGCACCCTGAAACGGCGCAAGCTGGCCTTCCGCGCCGTGCCGGTGCCTGCCGAGCTGATGTGCGAGCTCCGCCGCCTGGCGCGCGGCAAGCGGCCCGACGAGCCGCTTTGGCCCTGGTGCCGCCAGACCGCCTGGCGTCGGGTGCGCCGCGCCATGGCCGAGGCCGGGATCACCGGCGTGCATGCCAGCCCCAAAGGCCTCCGCCACACGTTCGGCGTCCAGAACGCCGAGCACAACATCCCCATGCCGCTCACCCGCGACTGGATGGGCCATGCCCGCATCGACACCACCGCCATCTACCAGCACGCCGTCGGCCGCGAAGAGCGTAGCTTCGCGCGGCGGCTGTGGCGGGGGTATGGGGAGGAATAAGGCGGGTGCGAGAGGCTAAGTCGCGCTATTTGGAATAACGACGGTATTGACTCGTTTCCATTTCCTGCCAACGCTGGGTTGTTGGGATGGAGCGGGACTAATGAAGCGGATAAGCGCGGCCATAGGAGCGTTGCTGATCTTGGCACTGGGGGCTTGCGAGTCCCTGCCAATCCACGGACGACGAAGCGTCACGTCCATGAAAGTCGACAAGGCGAATACCGCAGCGACGTTGTTCATCTGGTCGAACGACGTGAATGCGGGGATCGTAACTCACGACATGGAAATCTGCATGCAACGCGCCATGACAGCGCGTGGCATGAGCGCCAGTGCCGGGGCACAAGCGCCAGAAGCCATCTTGAATTTTAGCAAGGCGGCCGCTGCTGCGGCGGAAAACACCTCATCGGATACAGCCGCCCTTGAGATATCAGCGGCTATCGCCCAATCGGTCACAGCGCTATCGACGACGAGCGAACGCACAGCATTTCTGGATATTGGCATGTTCTATCTGTGCCAACTTGCGGCAAATGATACGATCACTGAGGCCGACACGGTTAAGTTGACCCTTCAGCTCTTCACATCGGCGGCGGGGATGGCACCCGCTGGGACTGTGCCGCGCGTGGATGCCCCTTCGGTCGAACGCGAAGGCAGTTCGAGTCAGTAGCAGGGGCCGAAAGCTGTGGCGTAAACGGTGAATGAGGGCCCGGCACAACGCCTCGCAATGGTCGAGGCATCCGGTCTCATGAACGGTTGGCTCACCGGCATCTCGCCGGGGGAGCGAAGCGATGAATCTGTTTGAGAATGTGCCTTGGGAAGAGGTGGCGGCCAATCTGCGGGAGCAGGCTGACGCACAATCCGGCGTGAAAGGCGCGTTGATCGGGGCCGGTCTTGGGGTGGTCACGGCGACGGCGGCCATGAAAGCCGCTGGGCGGAAGCCAACGGTCGCGCTGCTGCTGACCGGTGCGGCAGTCGGCATCGCCTATGGCGCTGCGGATAGGAAGGCGATCCGGGGCGAGTGAGGTCTGGTTTCCTCGGGCCCGTGCGGATGCGTGGTTCGGATTCGGAGAGTGGACGGGGCGGCATGGATGCAAGGCGCTCGCTTCCGCGCCCCAAGGGCGGGGCTTGTGCAGCGTCGCCCGCTCGCGAGCGGCTGCGGCCTGTGCATCCGATGCCTGTCACCCGTTCGGGGGGTCCTCATCCCACGCATTCCGCGCGGGGCCACAAAGGAGGAAACCATGACCTATCAGGACATCGCCCTAATGATCACCGCCTTCGCCCAACTGGTGGCGGCGATTGCCACGGTGGTTGGCGTGATCCGGGAGGGGCCGTGAGGCGGTGCGATCTCAGTGCCCAAGGATCGTCTGCATTCGCGCCTGAAGGGCCGTAGTGAGCACTGCGCGCCCCTCGGCGTTGTTCAGATAGCGGATGTATCGAAGGTGCCGGAGGTCGAAGGGAATATCCTGTTCATTTTGCGTGATGAGGATCACTTCACGTCCGAGTGTGTGAGCAATGCCTGCCTCGTAAAAGACGTTGGGGTTGCGACCAGTGCAGTCGCAGATCACGATGCGTGAGCGGTCGATCAGAGCGACGACATCCTGAATGATCGCCGCATTTTCCCATATGTCGTCGGCGCGCCGGCATCGCAGACCCGCGTCAGCGGAGGCTTGCTGAATGCTGGCGTAGACATCGGTGAAGCCCGCATCAAAGGGCATCATGGCGGAGGCCAGGGCCGGTTCGATGTTCTCGTGTTCGGCTATATGAAAGACTGTCGGCCGTTG
The DNA here is from genome assembly GCF_059415785.1 of Brevundimonas sp. GW821-FHT10A07. Classification (NCBI taxonomy): domain Bacteria; kingdom Pseudomonadati; phylum Pseudomonadota; class Alphaproteobacteria; order Caulobacterales; family Caulobacteraceae; genus Brevundimonas; species Brevundimonas sp. GW821-FHT10A07. Next base: position 130,200 of record NZ_JBWKNX010000006.1, on the reverse strand, counting down.
ACGGCGTGGACGGACGTTTCCGAGCAGGAAGCGGTAGAGGTCGACATCCTTCACCGCCCAGTGATTGCGGGAAAACTCAGCATTGCTTGCCATGTCGAGCGCCATTCGGTTGGCGTAGATCATGCTGTTTTGGAGCGGGGGGACGTCCGCATTGAGTGTGTATTCGATGGCAATCTCCGCGCCAGTCCGTCTCGCTCGGTTGATCTGGCCAACGCGAGCAATTTCGTCGCCCCGACCCTCTTGCATGAACAGGCAAGGAAGGGCCGAAAGGCGATCCAAAAGTGGTCCGCGGTCCTGGCGGAACTGGTCGGCGATGTGGGCGTCCGTATGTTCGAACATGCGGCTGTTGGAGACGGAGGTGTGCCCGTTGTTTTCCCATTCTACGGAAAACATGATGAGATTGAACATCTAGGTCAGCGCAAACACAGAGGTGTGCCCAACCGCTTCGCGGCTCGGGCGAATGACGATCTCGACATCCTGTTCCAGCGCATTCAGGAAGCTCATCAGTTTTTCGACCGAGAAATGATCGAGCCGATAGTTGGCGAGCGCCGACACTTTGGATTGAGGGATGCGTAGAATGACCGCTGAATCCGTCTGCTTGAGGCGGCGTTCTTTCAGCAAAGCGTTCACGGCCATCGCCAGCCGCGTCTTCGTTTGACGCTCGGAGGCGTCTGGGAGGCCCAGATCGGCGAAGACGTTGCCGGTGCCTTCGGTGATGTCATTTGCCACGTTTGCCTGCCTTGCCCTTCGTGGGCTGTTGGTAGTTGCTCTCATAGTGCTCGCGGGCGCGTTTCAGGCGCTCACTCACCAAGTCGATGTCCGTCTGCGCCGTACGGATGCCCGACGGCGACTTCTTCTGAAAGACGTGGAGCACATAGACCACGCCCTCGAAGCGGACGGTGTAGATGCCGCGATAGGCATTGCCCTCGAAGCTCTCCACGATTTCAAACACGCCCGCGCCTTCGCCCTTCCAAGGCTTGGCATGGGGATGCTTGCCTCCCAACTGAGCCACGCCCAGTGCGTAGCCCATATCGCTCACCACTTCCTGCGGCAGCGCCAGCAGGTCAGATTTGGAAGATCCGATCCAATGAACGGGCTTCTCGTTGGTAGGTGGAAGACGGACCATACAACCTTATTTATACCCAATATGGTATAACTTGGCAAGGGAATAGCTGAGTGACTGCTCAATCCCTTGCAACGGACAGGCCCGCGCCTGGGTCGTAGCTCGACGGGACGGCGCTCATGCCGTGCTGTCGGAACCGGATGCATGCAGGATCGGATCACCTACCGGGTCAATGAAGTGCTGGCCCTGACGGGGCTGAGCCGTTCGACGCTTTACCGGCTGGTCGCGCAAGGCGAACTACCGCTGGTGAAGGTGTGCGGGCGGACGTTGATCGCGCGCGACGATCTGGAAGCGATGGTGCAGCGGATGCGGCAGTCGCCGCCGCCGGTTTCGGCGGGGCGGCCTTCCGGCAAAAATCGGCCCATGCCTGCATGAGTGTTTGGCGCTTGGCGAAGGCGTCGGATCGGCGGTAAGCGCGCTCCAAGGCATTGCCGATGGTGTGAGCCAGGGCGGCTTCGATCAGCTCGCGCGGGAACTCGGTGCAATCGCCCGCCCCATCGCGGAACGTCGAGCGGAAGCCGTGGACGGTGCAGTCCTCCACCCCCATGCGGCGAAGCAGCATCAGCATGGACATCTGCGAGAGGGGGCGGCGGCCGTTCTGGCTGGGGAACACCCAGCCATCCTTGGCGGTGCGCAGCAGCGGGCGCACGTCGGCCAGCACCGCAAGGGCGGTGGGCGTCAGCGGGACGCGGTGTTCGACGCGGGCCTTCATGCGCTCGGCGGGCACGATCCAGATCCCGGCTTCCAAATCGATTTCGGACCAGCGCGCGTTGAGGCTTTCGCCGGTGCGCGCGGCGGTGAGGATGGTGAACTCCAACGCGCGGGCGGCGACGGCGGGGCGGTCGCGTAGCGCCGCCATGAACGCCGCCAGCTGCTCCATGGGCATCGCGGCATGGTGCCCGCGCACGAGGCGCTTGTTCTTCGGCAACAGCACATCCAGGTGCCCGCGCCAGCGGGCGGGGTTTTCGCCGGTACGCAATCCCCTGGCCTTGGCCGCATCCAGCACCCGCTCAATCCGCCCACGCAAGCGAGAGGCGGTGACGGGGGTGCGCTTCCAGACCGGACGCAGCACGGCCAGCACGTCGTCGGTGGTGATCTCATCGACGGGGAGGGGCTGCAACGGCTTCGCCGCCACCGTGAGCGACGTGCGCCATTGCGCATGGTGCTTCGGATTGGTCAGCGACAGTTCCAATCCCGCCAGCACCTCGTCGGCGACTTCGCCGAAGGTGACGACGCGGTGCACGGTTTGGCGCGCGGCGATGGGATCGACCCCCGACGCCACCATGCGGCGGGCGTCGAGCGCTGCATCGCGCGCGGCGGCGAGGGAGACGAGCTGCGTGCTGCCGAACCCCATTTCCCGGCGCTTGCCGCGCCATTGGAAGACGAAGACCCAGCGCTTGGCCAGGCTCGGATCGACATGCAGATAGAGGCCGCCGCCATCGGCGTGACGGCCGGGCTTTTTGGCGGCGGCGACGGTGCGTGCGGAGAGGCGATTGGTAGGTCGGGACATCCGGTTTTCCTTTTGTCCGTCGAACCTTTCCCGTCCTAAACGCCATCCTCAAACAGGCGTGAGATCGGGAGAGACGCGGGGACACAAGCTGAAGAAGGAGGCTGAAATTACTCAGCTACGACAACAGCTTGGAGGATAGCCTGCGATTGCCAGACATTGCAGAGCGGCGGACTCCGTCTCCGCCATCTTCCTAAATCCAATGAAAACAACCGCCTCGGCAGAATAGGGGTCGGTTGTGTGACGCCCTTGCCGTTCAAGGTGGCTCTGCTAGGAATCGGCGCACATGACTTTTAGCGCTCGACAAATCTGCGGCGCACCGTTCACACCGCAAACGCTTCCCTCCGCGTATTCATTTACGGACAGCCGCCCGTAGAACTCTCCCTGGCGGTCGACTAGCACTGGCGCATTTGTTCCGAACTGGTTGCACGCTGAGTTCGGGCCGTAGGGATTGGCATGTTCTCCAAACCTATTCCACGTCCCAAACTTGTTTTCCCAACCGTGGCGACTGTACTGGTTCCACACAGAATCCTGAGTGAACTCGCCACAGGTCAGGCAGCCCAAGAAACGATCCTGCGACCCTCCGCCCATGATGATTATCTCGCGCGACTGGGAGCCTGCTGTGGAAGCAATCAACGTCGCAAATGCAATCAGCAAAGCCGTCGTTCTCATTCACTCGCTCCATAGGCCCATCACGGGCGATCTTTGTAACCGAGAGCTGTGAATAATGCGCGGATGATGCGCGCGCGACGTTATAGGCGCCCCGGCACGGCAGTTCACACCAACTTGCAGCACCCCACACCCCCGCCTAGGCTCAACCCCTTCGCCGCAAGGCGGCGTCTTCGGAGCCTTCGCATGTCTGACGCCTCGCTGATCCTGTCCCGGCGCGATCTGGATTTCATTCTGTACGAATGGCTGGAGGTCGAGCGGCTGACGCAGCGGGCGCGGTTTGCGGATCATGACCGGGTGTCGTTCGACGGGGTGATGGACACCTGCGCCCAGCTTGCGGCGGATATGTTCGCCCCGCACAATCGCAAGGCCGATCAGAACGAGCCGACGTTCGACGGCGAGCGGGTGACGATGATCCCGGAAGTCGCCCAGGCCCTGGCGGCGTTCCGCGAGGCCGGGCTGTTTTCGGCGTCCCAGGACTATGATCTGGGCGGGCTGCAACTGCCCAATGTGATCGAGCGCGCCGGTTTCGCCTGGTTCCAGGCCGCCAATGTTGGCACGGCCGCCTATCCGTTCCTGACGATTGGGGCGGCCAATCTGCTGAAGACCCACGGCACGGCCGCGCAGGTCGACGCCTATGTGCGGCCGATGCTGGAGGGACGGTTCTTCGGCACCATGTGCCTGTCGGAGCCGCAGGCGGGATCGTCGCTGGGCGACATTCGCACCCGCGCGGTTGCGCAGGCCGACGGCAGCTATCGGCTGTTCGGGTCGAAGATGTGGATTTCGGGCGGGGATCACGACCTGTCCGAAACCATCGTCCATATGGTGCTGGCGCGGATGGACGGTGCGCCGGCGGGGGTGAAGGGGATCTCGCTGTTCGTGGTTCCCAAACACCTGCTGGACGAGAGCGGCGCGCCGGGCGAGCGCAACGACGTTGTTCTGGCCGGGCTGAACCACAAGATGGGCTATCGCGGCACGACCAACACCCTGCTGAACTTCGGTGAAGGCCGGCATGCGCCGGGCGGGCAGGGGGGCGCGGTCGGCTGGCTGGTCGGGGCGCCGAACCAGGGGCTGGCCGCCATGTTCCACATGATGAACGAGGCGCGGATCGGCGTCGGGGCCGGCGCGGCGGCCCTGGGATACACCGGCTATCTGCACGCCCTGGACTATGCGCGCGGGCGGCCGCAGGGACGGCCCCTGTCGGCCAAGGATCCCGCCAGTCCGCCCGTGCCGATCATCCAGCACGCGGACGTGCGCCGCATGCTGCTGGCGCAGAAAGCCTACGCCGAGGGGGCGCTGGGGCTGAACCTGTATTGCGCGCGGCTGACCGACGACCAGACGACGGCCGAGGACGCGGCCGAACGGGACCGGGCCGGGCGCCTGCTGGACATGCTGACGCCGATCGCCAAGAGCTGGCCGTCGCAATGGTGCCTGGAGGGCAACAGCCTGGCGATCCAGGTGCTGGGCGGCTACGGCTATACCCGCGACTATCCGGTCGAGCAGTTCTATCGCGACAACCGGCTGAACCCGATCCACGAGGGCACGCACGGGATCCAGGGACTGGACCTGCTGGGTCGCAAGGCGATCATGGACGGCGGCTCGGGGCTGAAGCTGCTGGGCGAGACGGTGATGGCCACCGTGGCGCGGGCGTCGGCCGATCCTGAGCTGAACCCCTATGGCGAGGCCCTGGCCCAGGCCATGGAGCGGATCGGCGCGGCGACAGCGACGGTGTGGCGGGACGGCGACCCGGAGCGGGCCCTGGCCAACGCCTCGACCTATCTGGAGGCCGTGGGCCATGCGGTGCTGGCCTGGATCTGGCTGGAGCAGGCGCTGGCGGCGGCGGGCAAGACCGGCGACTTCTACGACGGCAAGCGCCAGGCCGCGCGCTACTTCTTCCGCTGGGAACTGCCCAAGATCGGACCGATGCTGGACCTGCTGGTCAGCAAGGACGACACGACGCTGGCGATGCAGGACCGGTGGTTCTGATCAGGCGGCGGGTTGAGCGTCAGTCGCGGATGAAGTGGGGCACGAAGCGCGAGGTGTTGCGGGTGATGCGTCCCTGATCCTCGCGCAGGCTGATGCCGGCCGGTTCTTCGCCGACGACCCAGGAGCCGACGATGACATAGTTGTCGTCGAAACGCGGCGGATTGTGCAGGGCCTGACGGATGTAGCGGCCCTCGCCGTAACCGCCGTCCACCACCTCGGCGGCGCTGAGGCCCTGATCGATCAGTTCGACATTGTCGCCTTCGCGCGAGAACAGGGGCTTGCGGACATAGGAGGTCCCCAGGGCCGTCGCCTTAGGGTCGCCCTCGAAATAGGATTCCAGCAGATTGGGGTGGCCGGGGTGGCGTTCCCACAGCAGGGGCAGGATGGCCTTGTTGGACAACAGGCTCTTCCACGCCGGTTCCAGCACCGTGACCTCGGCGGTCGGCAGGGGGGCGGCGTAGTCGTCGCGCAGCATCTGTTCCCACGGATAGAGCTTGAACATCGCCTGGATGATCCAGTTCTCGTGGTCCACGAACCGGCCCTCTTCGTTCAGGCCGATCTGATCGATAGCGACGAACTGGGGGTCAAGCCCGGCCTGGCGCGCGAGATCCTCGAGGAAGCGCACGGTCTGGCGATCCTCGACGAAGTCGGCGTCCGAGCTGAAGTGGAGAAAGCCGCCGTCCGGGAAGATGGCGCGAAACCGGTCGACCAGCTTCTCGTGCAGGCTGTTGAACTGGTCGGCGTCTGCGGGCAGGACGCCGGCGGCGATCTGGTCCTCCAGCCACAGCCATTGGAACACCGCCGTCTCATAGATGCTGGTCGGGGTGTCGGCGTTGTATTCGTAGAGCTTTGCCGGACCCGCGCCGTCATAGGCGAAGTCGAACCGGCCATAGAGGGACGGCTCCTGCCGTTTCCAGCTTTCGGCGACATAGTCCCGCATCGGCTCGGGAATATCGAGCTGCTCCATCAGGCGCTCCGACTGGACCGCCTCATTGACGAGGTCCAGGCAGAGGCCGTGCAGTTCGGCGGTCGGCGCCTCGATCCCGTCCTCGATCTCGGCCAGCGAGAAGGCGTAGGCCGCCGTCTCGTCCCAATAGGGTTTGCCGTCGGTATGGCGCCAGGTGAAGCCGAGTTCCTCGGCCTTGGCGTCCCAGTCGGTTCGGGGTTCGAGGCGCAGACGCTCCATGGTTCAGGCCGGGTCCTTGTCGGGGGTCGCCACGCCTGGAGTAGATTGGCCGATGCGCGGCGTGACCACGGTCACGTCCGGCTGGCTGAGGCGGGCCAAGACGTCGTCGGCCGAAGAATGGCCGGGCAGGATGCCGGCCTCGCGCAGCTTGGCGTCCAGGTCGGCGCCGGTGCGGCGGTCTTCCAGGGCCTGGCTGGCGTTCAGCTTTTCTTCCTGGATCGCCTGACGCTGCTTGATGCGTTGCAGGCTGTCGGCCGCCGAGCCGATGCGCGACTGGGCGCCGGCCGAGTTCAGGGCGACCGAGGTCTGGGCGCGCTGGACGGAGTCGTTGACCTTGACGATGTCGATCTCGCGACGAAGCGTCTCGATCTTCTGGTCGGTCGAGGCGATGGCCGTGCGCAGACGCGTCTCGGCCGTCTTCATGTCCTCGATCAGCGGGCCGCGGCTGGTGATCTCGACCTCCAGTTCGGCGATACGGCCGGCGACTTCGCGGGCCAGCTCGGTCTTGCCCTGTCCCAGGGCGGAGCGGGCCGAGCTTTCGTATTTGGCGATCTGGTCGCGGAAACTGGCCATTTCGTTTTCGGCCATGCGGCGGCGCGCCACCAGGCCGGCGAGGTCGTCTCTGGCCTTGCCTTGAGCATTGTCGGCGTCGCGGATTTCCTGGTCGAGGATCTTCAGGGCGTTGGCGTCGACGACGCCCTGGGCGGCGTCATGGGCCGAACCGCGGAACAGGGCGGAGAGTTTTCTGAGCATGGACATGGTCGGGGTCTCCGGATCAGGCGGCGTCGGCGCCGAAGGTTTCACGCAGTTCGGTGGCGTCGATCGCATTCTCGGCCAGGGTGCGCAGTTCGATGAGGATGGTCTGCAAGGTGGTCTTGCACGACAGTTCGCCCATCAGCTCATACACGTCTTCGCCGCCGACGTTGGTGATGGCGAAGTTGGACAGGGGCACCACGCGCTGGGCCTTCAGCAGGAATTCGTTGAAGGCGTGGCGGTCGGCCTGTTCGGCGACGGGCCACAGCAGGACCGAACAGACGATCTGGGCGCCGCCGACGCTGAGATAGACCGGCAGGTCGCCGTATTCGTGCATGGTCGCCAACAGGACGGGCTCGGCGCCCTCCAGCACGCGCAGGGTCATCTCGCCCTCGCGCAGCAGGGGGGATTCATCGAGCGCCGCCTTGATGGCGGGCACGGTCCAGGGGGTTTCGATCACGGCGTCCATGTGGTGGTCGTCTCCAGGGGGGATGGAATGAGAAGTGGGGCGGCGCGAGCGGCCGGCAAGGCTCTGAGCAGCAAGGCTCTGAGCAGCAAGCCGGGGGCCGCGGGTGGAATCGGTGATGATGGCGCGGACGGCGGCCTTCACGTCGTCGCGAGCGGATTCAGGCACCCAGAGCTCCAGCTTGACCAGTCCCGCCTCGCGACGCGCCTGTCGCCACGCACGGATGCGGTCATTGGCGGCGGACGAGGGCGAGGCGGTTGCGGGCATGTTTCATGAAACGCGTAACATGAACGCTTGACTTCGCCTAGGGGTCTGCGATCAGTTGGCGCGGACCAAGGGGATGGCATGTTGTTGCCGAGGATGAAACTCGCGCTGATCTTCGACCGGGCGTTTCACGCCATGGCCGACATGCACTGGCGGGTGCTGACCGGTCTGATCCTGTTTCATGCGGTTTCGTCCTGGTTTCTGCTGGCCCTGGCGGGAGAGACCGAGCTTCATCCGCCTGCGACTTTCATCTACTGGTACGCGACGACTGCCTATACCGTAGGTTATGGGGACCTCAGCCCGCAAGGCGCCGCCGGACGGCTGATCACCGCGATCTGGATATTCCCCGGCGCCATCGCCGCCTTCACGACCGTGGTGGCCAAGGTTCTGGGCGCAATCGGCGACATCTGGCGTACGCGCCGGGCCGGAAAGGGAGACTATTCCAAGATGAGCGACGCGATAATTCTCATCGGCTATCATCCGGCCCGAACGCCCAAGATGATCAGCGAACTGTGCGCTGAACTGAACACGACCCAGACCCTGGTCCTGATGACGCGCCAGGTCATCGCCGATCTGGATTCGCGGGTTCGGTACGTCCAGAGCGAGAGCCTGACCTCCGCCGAAGGATTGGCCCGCGCCGGCGCGGCCAGCGCAAGCCGGATACTGGTGTACGCCGACAACGATTCCGATACCCTGACCGCGACTTTGGCTGCATCGACCGCAGCGCCTGCGACGGCGCATATCGTCTGCTTCTTCGAGGACGCGGACAGCGCCCGCCTATTGGCCCAGCACTGTCCGCACGTCGAAATCGTGCTGTCGTCGGGGCCGGAGATGCTGGCCCGCTCGGCCCGCGACCCTGGCTCGAGCCAGGTGATCAGCGCCCTGACCAGCCAGTTGGACGAAAGCGCCACCCTGTTCAGCCTGAAATGGCAGGGCGGGGTTCGGTCAGTCGGCAATCTGACCCAGGGACTTCTGGACCACAACGCGACCCTTCTGGCGCTGCAGCCGCAGGGCGCCGATGCGCCGCGTTTCAACCCGCCGGCCGAAACGGACGTAGAGGCCGGCGACCGCTTGTTCTATGTTTCGTCCGTCCGGCTGGATCAGGCCAGCCTGGCGGGAAACGCGTAAAAGATGTTCAAGAAGCTCTTTGGATCATCGAACAAGGTCGAGCCGGCCTCCAAGCTGGCGACCGTGCGAAACATCACCGTGGGTCGGACGGTGTCGCTGGATCCGCTGGCCTGGCGCCGGTTGGGCGACGAGACCCATTTCGTGCTGGATCGGGACGTGCTGGACATCTCGGCCCAGGGCCTGGTCAGTCTGGACAGCGGCCAGTTCGTCCACCGCTTCTACACCGACGATCACGTCATGCTTCAGGCCATGAGCGACGACGAGGCGGGCGCCGAAAGCTATGATTTCAGCCTGTTCATCCCCTGGACCTCGGCCTATCCGCCGGGCGAGCGGGAACGCCGGATCTGGCGCGACCGTCTGTCGGCGCCGGTCTTTCACGGTGCGGCGGAGGAACTGCCGGACTATCCGCGCTTTTGGTTCGCCGAGAGCGACGCCGTTCAGCCGCCGGTCACTCTATGGGAGACCATCTGGGACGACCGGGCGGCGACCACGCCCTACGCCAAGATCTTCCAGACCTGCATGCTGTACGCGCGAGAACTGGCGGACGGCCGCGAACTGATGATCGCCCTGGAGCAACAGCCCGAGGGCGGCGAGACCACCCACGAAATCATGATCGGCATTCCATTGGAAATGGCCGAGTTCCGCGCTTGACCGCGCGATCCGAAAGGGAAGACTGAATGTTCGACTGGTTCATTTTTCAGCAGGGCGCGATCGCCTTCCTGATCGCCTTCGCCGTCGCCGGCGCCTTCACCCTGGCCTTCAAGCTGGTTTACCAGTGGGTCACGCCCTATCACGAGCATACGCTGATCCGTGAGGGCAACACCGCCGCCGCCATTGCGCTGGGCGGGGCCCTGATCGGCTATGTCCTGCCTCTGGCCTCGGCCCTGTCGCACACCGTCAGCCTGATGGAATTCGCGGCCTGGGCCCTGCTGGCCGGCGTGATCCAGATCGTGGTCTTCGTCGCCATCAGCCGCATGGCCTTCCGCAATCTGGTGGCCCGGATCGAGGCGGGCGAAATCGCTGCGGCCGTCTATCTGGCCTCCATCTCCATCTGCGTCGGGCTGCTGAACGCCGCCTGCATGACGTCGTGACCGCCATGACCGATCCCAAGGACCTGCCCAAGACGGAAACCATGCGCCGGCTGAAACGGTCGCGCATTCTGCATGTCAGCAGTCTGATGGCGACCGCCAGCTTCTCGCTGGCCGCCTGTAGTTCGCCTCAGGTCCGGGCGCCCGAGCCCGAGCCGGAACCCGCCCTGGCCTACGCCAGTCTGGACGAATGCCGCGCCGCCAACGACATCCCTGACGACCAGTGCGACGCCGCCCTGGCCAAGGCCCAGGAAGAAGCCGCCAAGACCGCGCCGCGCTATGCGACGCGCGAAGAATGCGAAGGCCAGTGGGGGCCGTCGCAATGCCAGCCCAACAATCAGGGCGGCAACGGCTCGTTCTTCACGCCTCTGCTGGCGGGGTTCGTGGTCGGCCAGTTGTTGAACGGCGGCGGTTATCGCGGCGGCGGCCCGCTGTATCGCGACCGCGAGAACCGCTACTCGAACGGCTACGGCGGCGGGTACACCTACCGCGACTATCGGACCGGTCGCACCGTCGCCAACGCCCGCGAACATGGCGATGTGGCGCGTCAGGCGCCGGCCCGGGTTCAGAGCCGCACGGCCGTCGTGTCGCGCGGCGGCTTCGGCGGGGGCGGCCGGAGCTACGGCGGCTAACCGTTTCAGGCGGAACAGTCAGGCTGACAGCGGCTCGTCAGGCGTCCTTCAGGGCGTCCGGCGGGCCGTTTTGCCGTCCGGAAGCGGCGAACGCGACAGCGCCGTGAAGTTTGAATGAAAAGCCCTGTCACACATTGAGGGGCTGCGAAGCCCGGTCGTTGAAGCGCCTAGAACTCACTGGGGGCTACCTGAAATGAAGAACCGAATCCTGGGCACCACGGCTTTCGCCATGGTCGCCGCGTCGCCGTTCGCCGCCCTGGCGCAATCGGCCGATCAAGCCGTCGTCACCGCGCCGAGCGCGGCTGAAGCGACCGAGATCGACGAAATCATCGTCACCGGCTCGTATCGCCGCAGCCTCGAAGAGGCGGTGGACATCAAGCGCAAGACCGTCGGCTTTTCCGACTCCATCGTCGCGACCGACGTGGCCAACTTCCCCGAGCAGAACCTGGCCGAGGCGCTGCAGCGCATCCCCGGCGTGACCATCGAACGCAACAAGGGCCTGGGCCAGCGCGTCAACGTGCGCGGCCTGCCCAGCGAGTTCACCTTCGTCAGCATCAACGGCCTGGCGACCGCCTCGGGCAGCGGCGGCCGCGACGTCGAGTTCGACATCTTCGCTTCGGAAATCATCCAGCAGGTGACGGTCCAGAAGTCGCCGCGCGCCGCCGATGAAGAGGGCGGCATCGCCGGTTCGGTCAATATCTCGACCGCCCGCCCGTTCGACTACGCCGGCCGCCGGGTCGTCGGTTCTGTCGAGGGCGCCTATAATTCGATCTCGGAAAAGACCGATCCGAAACTGTCCTTCCTGGCCAGCGACACCTGGGGCGACCTCGGGGCCTTGGTGTCCTTCTCGACCGCGCGCCGGACCAACCGGACCGACTCGAACTCGGGCATCAACTTCCGCCCGATGACCCGTTTCCTCGCCAACTCGACGGGCGCCCGGGGCGCCCAGGCGATGGCTGTGCTGGCGCGCGACGCCGGCGTCGTCGTTCAGAACCGCGCCAATACGGCTGAGACGGACCGCATCATCTTCCAGGACAAGGTCGGCGACCGCGCCTATCTGAACACCCAGGACCAATGGGGCGGCGCCCTGTCGCTGCAATACCGTCCGTCATCGAACTTCAGCCTGGCCTTCGACGCCCTGATCGGCCGGTACGAAACCACCGAAGACGAATATGACGCGGCGGCCTATTCGGCCTCCAGCCGTTCGACGCTGGAAACCATCCACGAGTACGACAAGACCACCCTGGCTGACTCCGGCCTGATCGTGCTGCGCGACGTCTCCTACACCGCCACCCAGCATGAGATGCTCAGCAAGGAGCGGATCAATGAGACGGACTATCGGCAGTTCGGGACAGAACTGAACTGGAGCGGCGACAGCTGGAAGCTGCATGCTTTGGCCGGCTATTCCGGCGCGGAAAAGACGCTGGACTACGCTAACCTGAAGCACACGGCCTATGCGCCGTCGCGGACGCGCTGGACGGCCCAGGGCGGTGAGACGATCAAGAGCGCCAACCCGGCGTCGATCGACATGTACAACTCGCCGTCCAGCTATCTGTTCGAAGGCTACGAGACGTCGCTGGAGCAGATCAGCGACGACAAATACGCCGCCCAGATCGACTTCGCCAAAGACCTGAATCTGGACTTCTTCCCGGCCCTGACCAGCGTCCAGGTCGGCGCCCGCTATACCGACAAGTCGAAGGAGCGCCAGTACGGCTCCCTGAACATCCAGGGCACCGGCGCAGGCAAGGTCGACTACCTCGGACGCCCGATGTCGCAGAGCGAACTGACGGCGATCAGCGATCTGGTCCCCGGCGGCTCCTACAGCGTCCGTGACCTGACCTGGAGCCAGGTGTCCAACGACTACGCCCGCCGCACCTTCCGCTACGACGGCTTTGTAACGCCGTTCAACGTTGCTGACTATTACGAAGTGTCGGAAGACGTCGTGTCGCTTTACGCCATGGCCGATCTGAACTTCGACCTGGGTTCGGTGCCGGTCGCCGTCAATGGCGGCGCTCGCTACGTTGATACGTCGATCACCTCATCGGGTTACCATCAGGTGCCGAATTCCGACGGTTCAATCAGCTATACGTCAGAACCGGTGTCGAGCGACGGGAGCTATGACAAGGTTCTGCCCAGCCTGAACATCACGGCGGACCTGACGGACAGCCTGATCTTCCGCGCTGCAGCCTCGGAGACCCTGATCCGTCCGGCCCTGACCGACCTGGCCTACAAGCGCACGGCCAGCTGGAACTCGTTCCGCTTCACCGACGGCAACCCCAATCTGAAGCCGACCTACGCCAAACAGTGGGAAGTGGGTCTGGAACAGTATCTGGGTGATGGCGGTCTTCTGGCCGTGTCCTACTTCTGGAAAGAGATCGAGGGCGTCGTTCGCCAGGCCCTGACGGGTACGGTTCCGAACGTGGTCAAACTCAATGCGAACGGATCAGTCGACGGAACCTACACCTTCGACGTCTATCAGCCCATCAACGAGCCGGGTTCGTATGAAGTCAGCGGCGTTGAACTGGTCGCCGTCGTGCCGTTCGGCCAGTTCTATGCGCCGCTGGAAGGCTTCGGCATTAACGCCAACTACACGGTGCTGGACAGCTCGCTGACGTCCACGACAAAACTGGGCATCAGCATGCCGCCCGTCGGTCTGGCCGACAACACCTACAACTTCACCCTCTACTACGATAACTCGAAGTTCCAGGCGCGCGCGTCCTACAACTTCAAGGACAAGTACGTCGAAGGGATCGGCTACGAAATGTACCCGATCTGGCGCGAAGGCTATGGTCAGATCGACCTGTCGGCCAGCTACAATGTGACCGACAGCCTCCAGATCAACCTGGAGGGCATCAACGTCACCGACGAGGCGACGAAGGGCTATACGATGGATCCGTCCTTCCCCACCATGTACGAACTGTCGGGTCGCCGTATCAACCTTGGCCTGCGGATGGAGTTCTGATCCATTTCCGGAACGCCGAACCATGGTGAGGGCTGCGGACGGCCGACGTCGTCTGCAGAACTTCCAGCCGGCCGCTCATGCGGCCGGCTGAGGCGCCGGCTCGCTTGGGAGCCGTGACCATGGCAGCAGTTCAGACCATCACTTCTGATCCCCTAGAGGTTGGCCTGGCGCGACGTCCCCTCCGCAAGAGGGGACGTCTTTGCGCGTTTGGCCAGCGGGAAGACGGCGACCATGTCGGTTGAGCGTCTTGTCGTCGAACTGCGCCGCGACCTGATCGGCTATCTGCAACGCAAGGGGCAGACGATCGAGGACGCCGAGGACGTGGTGCAGGAGGCCTTTGTTCGGTTTCATCGCGCCGGCCACGATCTGTCAGGCGCCGACGCCCGGCCCCTGTTGTTCGTGATCGCCCGCAACCTGCAGACCGACCGCTGGAAATCGGCCGGCCGCAAGGGCGTGCGCGGAACCGACGACATCCACGCCCTGGACGCCGGCCCGCGCGCCGTGGCCAGCGACGCCCCCGCCGCGGACCAGCATCTGATCGGTCGCGAAAACCTGGCCGCCGCCGCCCGGATCATTCGCGCCCTGCCGCCGCGAACGCGCGACGCCTTCCTGCTCAACCGGTTCGAGGGGCAGACCTACAGCCAGATCGCCAAACGCCTGGGGGTTTCGGTCAGCATGGTCGAGAAACACATCGCCGAAGCCCTCCGTCAGCTGAAGATTTCGCGAGAGGGTTGAGGTGTCGTACCCCTGTGTCGTTGTGAATATTGAAGGCGTCGGCGCCTTATCCCCCTGCCGCGTCCAGGAGCGTTTCGTTCGCGCATGATCCAGCGCCTGACATCCCTGTTTGATCGTCGGCCGCGAACCGCCGAAGACTGGCTGGCGCGCATGCGTCGGCCAACCGTCCCCGCGCGCGATCAGGCGGCCTTCCTCGATTGGTTGGAGAAAGACGACAACCTGCCAGCCTACGAGACCGCGAAGGCGCGTCTGGCGGACCTCGCGCCTCTGGCCGGCGCCTTCGAAGGCGATCTGGCGCGGCTGCGGGGGCGCAAACCCGCGAACACCGGCCGACGAATCCTGATCGGCGGTCTCGCGACCTCGGCCGTCGCGGCCATCGTCGTCCTGATGATCCTGCCCGGCCTGGGATCCCAGAGCGCCGACAAGGGGGCGGTGGTCTACGCCAGCGCGCCCGGCGAAATCACCGATCTCGCCTTGGAGGACGGCTCTCGCGTCACCCTGGACGCCGATTCGCAAATCCGGGTGCGGTTCGAGGATGACGTCCGGCGCGTCGTCCTGTTGCGGGGCGCGGCCTATTTCGATGTCGTCCACAATCCTGCCCGCCCGTTCCAGGTCGCTGTTGCGGATCGGAATGTCATCGTCACAGGCACGCGGTTCACCACCACCTTGCGGCGGAACCGGGCGGAGGTCTCCTTGCTGGAAGGGCGTGTCGCCATCGGCCGCCATGACGTCGGCAAGAGGCGTTCGCTTGATCACGCGGTGATGCTGGCGCCCGGCCAGAAGGCCGTCTTCACCCCCGGCCTGGACCGCGTCCATCTGAGCCGTCCGGACGTCGAGTCCGCCACGGCCTGGCGCGAACGGCGCTTGATCTTCCATGACGCCCCGCTGTCCGACGTGATCGCCGAGGCTGCCCGTTATGCCGACCGGCCGATGGTCATCGCCGATCCCGCCCTGGCGAAGACGAGGGTGACGGTGGTGTTGCCCTTGACCGGACAGGTCGGACTGATCGACCGCATGGACGATCTGTTGCCGATTTCCATTGAACGGACCTCGGACGGTCGCGCCCTGATACGAGCAGACTAGGTCAGTGCAGGCTGGGGCCATCGCAGAGCTGTCACGCGGTCGCGCTAAGGATCGACGCTGAACTTCGTCCCATTGTCCTAAGGCCTGCTCCGCTTGAAGCCGTTCGCACCATCGACGCCGCTCGGTGCGCGACGTGTCGTTGTCGCGGGGGCGGTTTTGTCTGTGCTGGTCAGCGGGGGATGGACCGGGCGCGCCCATGCGCAGGACGGGACACTGACGTTCGATATTCCGGCCCAGGACGCCCGCCGTGCGCTGGTGGATCTTTGCGTGGCGGCGGGATGTGAACTGGCTTTTGTCGCCTCGCCGGGCGAAGCGCGGCGCAGCCGTCCCGTTCGGGGGCGCATGACCTGGCGCGCGGCGGTGAGCCGGATGCTGGACGGCGCAGGCCTTCAATACCGCTTCATCGGCGCCCGTGGCGTTCGGGTCTGGGCGGCGCCCTCGGCGCCGGATCGGCCGCAGCCCGCAGCCCCGACCGAGCTGGAAGAGGTGACGGTGGTCGGCCGGCTGTCGGAACAGATCGAGGAATCCCTGCGCCGTAAGCGCCAGGCCGACGTCATCTCCGACAGCGCCTCTTCGACCCGGATCGGCGAATTGCCGGCCGCCAATCTGGCCGAGGCCCTTCAGCGCGTGCCTGGCGTCGCCATCGAGCGCGAGGTGGGGGAGGGACAGTTCGTCAGCGTCCGGGGCCTGGGCCCCCTGTTCCAGTCGGTGACCCTGAACGGCGCGCCGGTGGCCTTCAACGAGAACATCCGCAACTCGACCCAGAGCGGCCGCCAGTTCCGCTTTCGCGCCCTGTCGGCGGACCTGCTGGCCGGCGCGCAACTGACCAAGTCCGCGACGCCGGATCTGATCGAGGGCGGAATCGGCTCCAACATCAATATCGAGACGGTCGGGGGGCTGGATGGCGATCCGTTCCTGAGCCTGCGGGTCGGCGGCGCGGCCGAGGCGCGACTGCGGGACCCCCGTCTCGACCTGTCCGTGGCCGGGCGGCTGGTTTCGGACGACGGCGACTGGGGGCTGGTCGGCGGCCTGTCGCAAGAGGGACGTTCGGTTCTCTACGACCGTTTCCAGATTCAGCGCTATCTGCCGGTGGCCCTGGACGGTGAACAGGTCGTGGCGCCCAGCGACGTCCGCACGACCGTCGAACAGGAGGACCGCCTGCGCCGGAGCCTGTTCCTGGGGGGAGAATGGCGGGCGTCGCCGTCCGTCCATCTGCGGTTCGACAGCCTGGTCTCGACCTTTGACAACGCCATCCGCGAAGACCGGATCGTCTATGGCCTCGGCAAGCTGCTCGAGGCGGACGATGCACAGGCGACGATCACCGACGGGGTGGTTTCGGCCGGCGCCGTCCAGTCCGGCACGATCGACAACAACACCGAGTTCTCGGATCAGGCGCATCTGAACATCGTGGTCTCGGGAATGGCCCGGGTGATGCTGGGGGCGTGGAGGTTTCAGCCGCGGGTCAGCCTGTCGCGCGCACGATCGAAACTGGATACGCCGCTTGAACGCCTCTCTTTTCGCGCGCGCCTTTCGCCATCCTACAGCTTCGACGTGGGCGACGCCGTCTCCGTTCGAAAGGCGGCCCTGCTGCGGACCGACTTCGATCTTGACGACCCTTCCGCCCTGAAATGGAAAAAGCTGGGCGTGCGCGCCATCGAATCCGTCGATGACGACGCCACGGCCCTGATCGACATCGGCCGGGCTGCAGATGTCCGGATCGGCGGGCTGAGCCTGTTTGACTTTCGTTTCGGCGGCCAGGTCAGCGACCGGTCTCGCGACTATCAGCGCCGGGACCGCGAAGCCGTGCTTGGACCGGGAAAGACGCTGAGCCCGGACTTCTTCAGTTCGCGCATTCAGAACGGCGTCTTCGATCAGGTTATCGACGAACATCCAGGATCTTGGGTCGTCGCGGACTTCGCACCCTTCCAGACCGCCTTCATCCTCCCGGGTGAAAGCGACAGTATCGCGGTCTCGCCGGGCGACCTGAAGCCCACCGGCGCCGACCTGCAGAACTCGTACAAGGTGGGCGAACGGGTCGGCGCCGTCTACGGGCGGATCGATTTTGAAGGCGAAGCGGGATCGGTGCCCTTCTTCGGCAATCTGGGCCTTCGCCTGGTGGCGACCCGGACGGCCGTGGACGGCGCGCTGCTGACGGCGGATGACAAGGGCGTGGCGGCGATCCGGGGCGTATCTCATACGGGGTCGGATATCCGTCTGCTTCCCAGCCTGAACATCGCCTTCGACTTTGATCAGGGGCGCCGGCTGCGGCTGGCGGCGTCCCGCACCATGACCCGGCCGTCCCTGGCCGATCTGCGGCTGGCGACGGCGCCGGCCAGTTCCCTGGTCTCGTCCATCTACGAGCGCGGACAGGCCGAGATCGACGATCCTTCGCCGGGTTCGCTGTTCGTCGGGGTGGGCGGCAACCCGGATCTCAGTCCCTACGTGTCGACCAATCTCGACGCCTCCTATGAATGGACCTTCCCTCAGGGCGCGCTCAGCGTCGCGGTCTTCCACAAGACCATCGACGACTTCATCGGACTGGTGGCCGCGCCGGAGATGCTGGTGTTCGAGACCCGGGCCGGTCCCCTGGTGCATGCTGAGGTGCTGATGTCGCGGCCGGCCAATCTGGGGCGGGCGGTCAGCCGGGGGCTGGAGGTCGGGCTCCATCGGCGGCTGCCTTCCGGATTCGGCCTTTGGGCCAGCGGGACCTGGACGGACGGCCAGGGGCCGGAGGGGTACAGCCTGGCGGGGGTGTCGCGCCTGGCCTATTCGATCAACCCCTTCTTCGAGCGGGGACCGGTCGCCATCGGCCTGTCCTGGTCCTGGCGGTCCGCCTTCCGATCCGAGGCGGACATGCAGGGGGGAGGGGTGTCGGACTTCACCGTGGCCGACGCCGGCTATCTGGACGCCCAGGCCTCCTTCGACATCGGATCGGGCGGGGAACTGGTGATCGCCGCCTCGAACCTGACCGACACGACCGACCTCGCCTATGAGCACGACACGCGACGCCTGCTGCAACTCGGCCGCGTCGGTCCCAGCGTCACCGCCAGCCTGCGCTGGTCGCTGTAACCCCACACCGCGCGGGGCCAGGCCCTTCCTGTTCCAAAACCAAGGAGTTCCCCATGTTCACCCTGATGGCCGCCCTGTTGGCCGGATCCGCCCTCAACGCCGTACAGCCGGCCTGTGATCTGAGTGCTTCGGACGTTCGGGCGGCGGGCGGGGACGCCTGTGCTGGGGCCTGGATGGATCGGCGTCTGGGGATGAACGATCTGACGGCCGTGGGGACCCACAACAGCTACAAGCTGCCGATCCCGGCCGCCGAACTGCAGGCCATGATCGCGGTCAACCCGGCCGCCGTGGCCCTGGACTATTCGCACCGGCCCCTGACCGAACAACTGGACGCCGGCGCGCGCCAGATCGAGATCGACGTGCTGAACGATCCGCAGGGCGGGCGCTACGCCCATCCCCTGTCCGCCCTGGGTCGGCCGGGGCAGGGGGCGCCGACCAGCGCCGCCTTCGCTGAAGCCATGGCCCGACCCGGCTTCAAGACCCTGCATATGCCGGACGTCGATTTCCGCAGCACCTGCCTGACTTTCGTGGCCTGTCTGACCGAAATCCGCGACTGGTCGCGCGCCCATCCCGATCACGCCCCGATCCTGATCATGCTGAACGCCAAGACGGGCGCGGCCTCCATGCCGGGCGGGGTGACGCCCCTGGATTTCGACGCCGCCGCCTGGGACGCCCTGGACGCCGAGGTCCGCTCGGTCTTCGACGCCGACCGGCTGATCACGCCGGACGGTGTCCAGGGCGATCATCCCACCCTGCGTGACGCGGTTCTGGCCGGCGGCTGGCCGACCTTGGGAGCCGCGCGAGGCAAGGTCTTCTTCGCCCTGGACGAAGGCCCGGAAAAGGTCGCCAGCTATCGTGGCGCGCGCCGCTCGCTGGAAGGCCGCGTCTTCTTCGTCAACACCGACGAGACCTCGCCGGCCGCCGCCTATCTGACGCTGAACGACCCCGTGGCCGAGCAGGCGCGCATCCAGGCCGCCGTTCGCGCCGGCTTCATCGTCCGCACCCGCGCCGATGCGGATACGGCCGAGGCCCGCTCCGGCGACGTCGCGCGCCGCAGCGCCGCCTTCGCCAGCGGGGCGCAATATGTGTCGACGGACTATCTGTGGGCCGATCCGCGCTTCCCGGGCTATGAGGTGCGGCTGACGGGGGCGGACGCCGCCGCCTGCAACCGGCTGCGGACCGAGACGCGCTGCGACGGTCTGGCGATCGAGCCGACCGGCGCCGCCGTCCCGCGCGGTTATCTGGCCAAGCCGGACCGGCCGGACCTGACCGCCGTCCTGGCGCCCCCGCCCGCGCCGGGTTCGCCACGCGACATCGCCAACCGGGGCGTCTTCCTGCAGACCCGCAGTCTGGAGGGCACGCCGCGCTGGGTGCTGGCCACCCACGACGTCACCGGGGACGCCTATGATCATTTCGCCGAGGCCTTGGGCGTGCGCCTGACGCGCGAAACCGCGCCGGTCCTGACGGCGTTGCTGGACCGGGCGGGCGACGACCGATCGGTGGTCGGCGACGCCAAGACCCACTGGGCCACCAAACGCCCCTATATCGGCACGGACCAGCCGATCTGCGAAGCCAAGAGCGACCATCTGGCCGGCAATCCCGACTATCCGTCCGGTCACTCGGCCCATGGGGTGCATGTGGCGATGATCCTGGCCGAACTGGCGCCCCAGCGCGCCGACGCCCTCTATGCGCGTGGCCGCGAGTTCGCCGAGAGCCGCTACATCTGCGGATCCCACAGCTACAGCGCCGTCGAGGCCGGCATCCAGTCGGGCATGGTCATCTTTGGCGCCGAACAACGCTCCGACGTCTTCCGCCGCGACATGGAAGCCGCCCGGGCCGAGGTCCAGGCCGCGCTGGCGGCCCAATAAGGCAAGGGCGCTCCGTCGCGGCGTGATCGCGGCGGAGCCCTGCAGCCTTCAGGCTGCGGAACACAGGGGCGTGGCCCGATCCGGGCCCTGCTGATTCAATGCGAAAGGTTGATTACGCCGGCCCCGTTTTGGGCGCCAAGGCGAATGGCGGAGAGGGTGGGATTCGAACCCACGGTACCCTTCCAGGCACGCCGCATTTCGAGTGCGGTACATTCGACCACTCTGCCACCTCTCCGCGGTGCATAGTCGCTTGGTCGAGCGAGCGGCTTCTCTAATGGCAGGCGCGCCGCATCGCAAGCGGTCTGTGAAAGAAATCGGACGCTATCTTTGCGCGGGCAGGGACAGGCCCGGCGCGGCGCCCGTCTGGGGGTCGACGCCCTTGAATCGAAACAGTTCGGCGGGGCGTCCGCCGGTGGTCGAGGACAGTTGTCCGGTGGGTTCGACTAGGCCTGTGCGTTCGACGCCGCGCCGGAAATTCTGCTTGTGCAGCGTCAGGCCCGAGACGGCCTCGGCGGCGGCCTGGAGTTCCGACAGGGTGAAGAGGCCGGGCGTCAGGTCGAACAGGACCGGGCGGTATTTCAGCTTGCTGCGCAGCCGGCCGAGACCTGTCGCCAGGATGCGCCGGTGGTCCGATCCCATGGGCGCGCCGGGCAGCAGGGCCGAGGCCTCGGGCGGCGTCTGGCGCGCGTCGCGCCAGGCCTCGGCGACCAGTCGCGCCTCGTACAGGAGCTCATAGCGTTCCAGCACCCGTTCCTCGTTCCAACGGTGGTCGGGCGTCAGGGCGAACAGGGCGCGGGCGCGGGCCGTGCGGCGGTCGTCGGCGCCCGACCAACGGGTCAGTCCCTCGACCAGGGCGGCGTGCAGGGCGGGGTTGTCGGCGCGACGATCCTCCCACGGGAAGAAGTCGAATACGGCGTCCCAGTGCGCGTCATGGGTCTGGCCCTGGGCGGCGTCCGGGGTCAGGGCCAGATAGCCGACCGAGACCTCGCGCCTCTGGTCTGGAGTGGGGGTGGCGCGGGGCGTGGCGCGACCGGCGTCGCCGAAGGTGTAGAGCTGTTCGACGAAGCCCAGGCGGAAGCCCGTCTGGTCGGTCACGAAGTCGCGCAGAGCCCGTTCGAACGTGCGGTCGCGCACGGGATCGAACGGGCCGAAGGGCAGGGCGCGGGCGCCGTCCTCGGCCTGGGTCGTCAGGACCACGGCCCGACGGTCCTTCAGCGCCATGACGACGACCGACAGGCCGATGCGCACGCCCTGATCCGCCGGTCCCGCCATGCCTATTCCGTATGCCAGGCGTCGTCGGCGGGCAGGAGACCGACCGCCTTGGCCAGGACCTGATAGCGTTCCAGATAACGGGCCTGGGCGATGGAGGCCGGCTGGGGTTCGATGACCAGGCTGTAGCCCGGCGGGGGCGAGCCGAAGATGCCCAGGGATTCCTTTTCGTTGAATCCGGCCAACTGCGTCGCCTCGAAAAAGGCGCAGGCCTTGTCGGCCTTCTTGATCAGGGTCTTGATGGTCTGCGGCGTCTTGGGCGGCAGGCCGTAGCGGACGTGAATGGCCGCCTCGAGCCGGGCCTCGAAATCCTTGTAGCCTTCGCCCAGGGCCGCCTTGAACGGCGAGATCATGTCGCCGATGACGTATTCCGAGGCGTCGTGCAGCAGGGCGGCCAGGCGCCATTTGGGATCCAGGCCCGGCTTGATGTGGGCGGCGATCTCCTCGACCACGACACTGTGCTGGGCGACCGAGAAGGCGTGTTCGCCGATCGTCTGACCGTTCCAGCGCGCGACGCGAGCCAGGCCGTGGGCGATGTCCTCGATCTCGATGTCGAAGGGCGAGGGATCGAGCAGGTCCAGGCGTCGGCCCGACAGCATGCGCTGCCAGGCGCGGACTTCGGTCTTCTTCTTGGGGCGCTCGGCCAAATCGTCGATCCTGATGGCTTGTGGGCTGGTCAGGTGACGCAAAGCGGCGCGGGGATCAAGGCGGCAAGGGCGAATCGGATCGATCAGCGCCGCATCCAGCGTGGAAAACCGTCAGTTCCCGACGTTCAGAGCGACCAGATCCTTGGCGGATTCGAACACCCGGTCGTTGGTGGCCTTGGACCGCACAGTGGCGATGACCAGGGGGCCGCCGACCGGACCGCGCGCCACGAACCCCACCTGACGCCAGGCGCCGGCTTCGACATTGTCGTCGGCGAGCAGGAAGGTCATGCGGGTGGCGTCGCCGGGCGCCTGGGTGCGGACCTGGGTGGTTTCGCCGTTGGACTGGACGCTGACGTTGCTGGTCTCCGTCCGCACGCCCTGGCCGTCCTTGGACTGGATGTTGATGCCGGCGATACGGACGGAGGCGTTGTCGCCCTGGGTCTCTATGTGGATGCCGGGCAGGCTGACGGTGGCGTCTTCGCCTTTGGTCCTGATGTTGACGCCCGGCGCCTCGACCGAGGTCTTGTCTTCGCCCGTCTGACGCTCGCGGGCGTCGATCCGCACCGCCGCCTGCGGCATTTCATCGGACAGGCGGCGTTCGTAGTCCCGCAGCACCTGATCGGCCGAACGACCGTCCAGCTTGACCAGATAGAGAACCACCTCGGACCCGCGCGGCCCGCCATAGGTGCAGGATCCGCCGCCGGGGCTGGCCGATCCCTTGCGGGTCAGGACGTTCAGGGCGTCCGGGCATTGCAGGCCATCCACCACCTTCAGTACGCCCAAGGGCGTGTCGTCCGGCGAGGTGGTCGTGGTGGTGGTGATGCGAACCGCGTTTTCGCCGTCGCACGCCGCCAGGCCGGCGCTCAGGCTTGCGGCCATCAGGCCGGCGGTCAGAAGACGATACGGGGCGGTAACGCTCATGTTTGCTATTGTGGGCGCTGGGCGGCTTCGATCCAGTGAAATCGCGGTAATGCCGATCAACCGCCCGGGCGGCCGCCGTCGCGCCGACCCAGGAAGGCCAGCCGTTCGAACAGGTGGATGTCCTGCTCGTTCTTCAACAGGGCGCCGTGCAGGGGCGGGATCAGCTTGTTCGGCGTCTTCTCCCTCAGGGTCTCGGCGTCGATATCCTCGACCAGCAGCAGCTTCAGCCAGTCCAGCAGTTCCGAGGTGGACGGCTTCTTCTTCAGACCCGGCGTGTCGCGGATCTCGTAGAAGGTCTTCAGGGCTTCAGCGACCAGGCGGGGCTTGATGCCGGGGAAGTGGACATCGACGATGGCCGACAGGGTCTCGGCGTCCGGGAAGCGGATGTAGTGGAAGAAGCAGCGGCGCAGGAAGGCGTCCGGCAACTCCTTCTCGTTGTTTGAGGTGATGATGACGATGGGGCGGATTTCGGCCCGGATCGTCTCGTCGATCTCCTGGACATAGAATTCCATCCGGTCGAGCTCCTGCAGGAGGTCGTTGGGGAATTCGATGTCGGCCTTGTCGATCTCGTCGATCAGCAGCACGGGGCGGGCCGGGGCGGTGAAGGCCTCCCACAGCTTGCCCTTCTTCAGGTAGTTGCGGACGTCGTGAACCCGCTCATCGCCCAGCTGGCTGTCGCGCAGGCGGCTGACGGCGTCGTATTCATACAGGCCGTTGTGCGCCTTGGTCGTCGATTTGACGTGCCAGGTGATCAGGGGCGCGTCGAAGGCCTTGGCGATCTCATAGGCCAGAACCGTCTTGCCCGTCCCGGGTTCGCCCTTGATCAGCAGAGGCCGTTCCAGCGCCACGGCGGCGTTGACCGCGACCTTGAGGTCAGCGGTGGCGATGTAGCGATCGGTGCCTTCGAACCGGCCCATGAAAAACCCGCTCCGTGAATGTCACGAAGCGGGTTAGCGGATCGGATCGGGTATGAACAGCGATCAGGTGATGTGTTTGGCTGACACCGGGTCGCTGGCGGGGAAGGTCTCTTCGACGCCTTCGTCCACCAGAGCCTCTTCGCGGCTTTCGGCCTCCTGCACCTTGTCCTTCAGCTGGTCCGTCTTGCCCTCCTCGGCGACGATTCGTTTCGCATAGGGAGTATCGGTGGATGCGTCGGCCTTGGCGTGGGGATCGTTCATGTCGTCTCCTTAAGGGATTGGCGGCTCAGGGGGCCGGATCAGGGGTTTGATCGGGCGCGTAGCCCAGTTGTTCAATGTCGTCGTCGTCGAGACGTTTGGATTCCCAGTGGGCGGCGCTGGCCTGGGCCCCGCGCTCGTTTTCCATCAGGCCGGAATAGACCAGCTCGACCTCATCGTCCGCGCGCAGATTGTTGCTGTCCGCGTCAGACTGGCTCAGGGTTTCGCCATCCATGCCCAGCAGGGCGTCGGCTTCGCGCGTGATCCCGTCGAGAGCGAGTTGATCGTCGATGTCGAGATCGTCCTCGTCGAACTCATCCTCGTCGGCGTCGCCGTCCGCCTGGGTGACGTCCAGCACCTGTTCGGCCTCGTCCAGCAGGATGTCGCCTTCTCCCTCGTCGTCGACATGGGTTTCGTCGAAGACTTCCGACTGCTCCTGGTCGTCCTGGTAATCGTTGTCCGGCATGTGCGCCTCCTCTGCGAAGAGGAAACGTCAGCCGTGGTTAGGTGTTCCAGCGTACGGGGGGACAAGAGATGGTTAACCCTCTCGCATTAAGGTTCGACTCATCAGGTGCGGTCCAAGATTGACCGGTTCCGACCTATTGGGGAGTTCGGTCGTCCATGGCGTTGAAGCTGTCGTTGAAACCCGGCGAGCGGTTCGTGTTGAACGGCGCGGTGGTCCAGAACGGCGACCGTCGCGGGGTGCTGATTCTTCAGAACCGCGCCAGCGTGCTGCGCGAGAAGGACATCATGCAGGCGGAGGAGGTCACCACCCCCGCCCGCCGGATCTATTTCCCGATCATGATGATGTATCTGGAAGAGGCCTCTGCAGCGAAATTCTACGACGAATTGGCGCTGCGGATCTCCGAGTTCATGGGCGCGACCAAGAACCCCGCCATTCTCGCCGAATGCGTCTCCGCCTCGCGTCACGTTCTGGCGCGCGAATACTACAAGGCCCTGATGGCGGCCCGTAAGATTGTCGAATACGAAGAAAAGGTTCTGAATGTCGCTTCAAGCTTACAAAGCGGCGACGTCGCGGGCTGAGACGCCGCGCGACCTGGAGTACCGGCTCTTCGGCCAGGTCACGCGCGCGCTGGTGCATGCCTCGACGGTCGATGAACGGGATCTGGCCACGCGTATCGACGCGCTGGACTGGAACCGGCGTCTGTGGTCGACCCTGGCTTCGGACTGCGGCGATCCCGCCAATGTGCTGCCGGCGTCCCTGCGCGCGCAGATCATCTCCCTGAGCCTGTTCGTCAATCGCCACTCCTCCGCTGTCATGCGCGGCGAAGAGACGTTCCAGGACCTGATCGAGATCAACCGCATGATGATGCAGGGATTGGCGCCGGGAGCGCAGCAGGCGGCCTGAACGCGCCCTTCTTCACGAAATCGCGAAGCCTGTTGCTGCAAGCTGTTGAACCGACCTACCTTTCAGATCTCTGTTGAACAGTCGAAAGGAGGTGATCCAGTGTCTCATTGTCATCAATCGCGTGCGGTGGCCGCGACCCTGGTCCTCGGAGAGGTCCGGGCCTGACCTTTTGGTTGGCGCTAACGCCCGTCGGGCTGTTTGGCGCTGTTCAGGCTGAGTGTTGCGGTCCGGCCGTTCGCGGTCAGACAATGAAGGGCCGTCGCGGCACCGCGGCGGCCCTTTTGTCTGACTTCAGTGAAAGATCTGGGCGAACCAGCCGGCCGCGTGGTGGGCGACTTCGAAGACCGTGCGCCAGATCAGGAACAGATACAGGGCGCAGCCGCCGGTCGCGAGCGCGCCCAGCAGGATGGCGATCCCGTCCCTCTGCATCATGCCCAGGGCGAAGAAGACCAGGGCGATGCCGGGCAGGGCGTCGCCGAACGGGATCGGCAGAGCCATGATCAGCGCCAGGATCACGCAGACCAGACCGGTGACCGTATCGGCCACCTCGCCGGTCAGGAACGGGATGCGCGGTCGGGTCAGGTTCTCGACGTAACGGACCGTCTTCATGATTCGCGACACCCCCGCGCGATAGGCCGCACGGCTGATGGAGGTGCGGAGCGCCCAGCGTGGGAGCCAGATCGAACTGCGCTGGAAGGCAAGCTCCAGCGACATCAGTATGATGGGAACCGCGAACACCGCCTTGCCGCCTGGCGGCCAAGGCAGCAGGGCCAGCATCGAGAGAATCAGGATCATCGCCCCGAAGCCGCGCTCGCCGAAGGCCGCGACCAACTCCTCGAGCTTCAGCTTGGGATCGTCGCCTTCGCCTAGCTCCTCGATCACGTCCGAGAAGAGCCGCAGGTCGTCGTTCGGAGGCGGTTGGGCGGGCATCAGGCGCGGCTCGGGAAAGGGGGTTCGCGCCATCTAGGCGCACAGAGGTTTCACCGCCACTTACCGAACGGCAACAAAGCCGAATAATCGCACCCGCGGCGCCTATTTCTTCGCCGCGTGCTCGGGCTTGCCCTTCCGTTTGGTGTGGGCGAACTCCTCGAGCTGTTTCTCGGTCATGGACTCCACCATCGATTTCGAAGCGCCCTTGAGTTCGGACTTGGGCGTGTCGCCGCGTTTGGCCGACAGGGCGGCGCCGGCGGCCTTTTGCTGAGCTGCGGATTTTGCGGGCATGGGATGTCTCCTTCCGCCCGGAAGAAGCCGTCAGCCGCCCAGCAGTTCCCGACCGATCAGGAAGCGACGGATTTCGTTGGTGCCGGCGCCGATGTCATACAGCTTGGCGTCGCGGACCAGGCGTTCGACCGGCCATTCCTTGGTGTAGCCCGCGCCGCCCAGGGCCTGGACAGCTTCAAGCGTGACCTTCACCGCATTTTCGGAAGCCAGCAGAATGGCGCCCGCCGCATCGTAGCGGGTGGTCAGGCCTGCGTCGCAGGCGCGGGCGACCGAATAGACATAGGCGCGGGCGCTGTTCAGGGCGACGTACATGTCCGCCACCTTGCCCTGCATCAGCTGGAATGATCCGATCGGTCGGCCGAACTGCTGGCGGTCGCGAACATAGGGCAGGACGACGTCCAGGGCGGCCTGCATGATGCCCAGCGGGCCGGCGGCGAGGACCGCGCGCTCATAGTCCAGGCCGCTCATCAGAACGCCGGCGCCGCCCCCCACCGGTCCCATGATGTTCTCCTCGGGCACCTCGCAGTCCTCGAACACCAGTTCCGCGGTGTCCGAGCCGCGCATGCCCATCTTGTCCAGCTTCTTGGAGACGCTGAAGCCCTTCATGCCCTTCTCGATCAGGAAGGCGGTGCAGCCCTTTGATCCGGCGTCGGGATCGCTCTTGGCGTAAACGACCAGGGTGTCGGCGTGGGGGGCGTTGGTGATCCAGAACTTGGTCCCGTTCAGGACATAGCGGTCGCCCTTTCGGTCGGCCCGCGTCCGCATCGACATCACGTCAGAGCCGGATCCGGCCTCGGACATGGCGAGCGCGCCGACATGTTCACCGCTGATGAGTTTGGGCAGATATTTCCGCTTCTGCTCGGGCGTGCCCCAGCGGCGGATCTGGTTGACGCACAGGTTGGAGTGGGCGCCGTAGCTCAGGCCGATGGAGGCCGAGGCGCGGGACACCTCTTCCATCGCCACGACATGTTCCAGATAGCCCAGGCCCAGGCCGCCGTAGTCTTCTTCGACCGTGATCCCGTGCAGGCCCAGTTCGCCCATCTCGGGCCAGAGCTCGCGCCTGAAGGTGTTTGTCGCGTCGATCTCAGCCGCCAGGGGGGCCAAGCGATCTGCCGCCCAGCGGGCGGTCGTCTCGCGAATCGCGTCGGCGTTTTCGCCGAGGCTGAATTCCATGGATTGCGGCGCGAAGGGAATGCTCATGCGCAAAGGGGTAGCATCGCGCATCCTCTTTCGCAAAACAGTCTTAGGCGCGGTCGGCGCGGCCCCAGCGTTTGTAAAGATTGTAGCCCGATACCCCGACGCAGGCGAGGGCGATGACGGCCAGCACCCAGCCGATCAGGAGCGTTTCGTCGCTCGAACGGGAGGATTGCCGGAAGGCGGCCATGGCGGCGCCGAACGACAGCATGCCGATGCCGCCCATCACCAGAAAGGTCGCCGTTTCGCTCCAACTGCCCTGCTGAGCGGTGGGCGCGACCGGAGCATAGTCGGCCTGGATCTCTTCCTCGATCGCGGAATTCTCTTCCGCCCCGAACAGAGGCGTCTGGTCAGGATCGACCGCCTCGCGGCTCTCGGGCCATGCCTGGCGGGCGTTCGACGATTCCTGTGGCGCGACAGGATCAGCCGTCAGTTCAAGCGGGATCGGATCCTGCGGCGGCGCGGCGGCGGCGAACACCGGGACTTCGACCGCCTGCTCGGCGATCATTTGCGGTTGTTCAAACGTCTCAGGCGCGTCTTCTGAAGTCGCAGGTTCTACAGCCGGCTCAGGCGTTGAAACCTCCTCGCCGGCGACCGCTGTTTCGCCTGGCGAGGGGTCGGGCAGGGCCGCGGGCGGGGTGAATGAAGTCTCGACCGCACGGTCTTCCGTCGCCTCGACCTCGACGTCTTGCGCAGCGAGGTCATTGGCGGCGGCGGTCGCCTCCGGCTTCGCGTTCACGCGTCCCGCTCCAAAGCCGAGCAGCGGGCCGTGGGCGCGCACGGCGTAGGGGGAGTAGAAGGCGGCGACGCCGGCCGTCTTGTCGATCTGAGGTGCGGGCGGCGAAGGGCGCGGCTCCGGTTCTTTCGCCGGTTCGGCTTCTTCGGCGACGTCTGTCTCGATCAGGACGTCCGGGGTCGATTCCTCTTCGACCGGCGCGACTTCAAGCGCCGGAGGCGTCTCGTCGGCAGCGACGGGAAGCAGACCGTCCTGGTCTTCGCCCAGCAGAACCGCGACGGCCGCCGCTCTCGTTAGGGGCGCCGAGGGCAAGGCCGGGAAGGGCGCGACATCCGTGTTTTCGAACGTGCCCCCCTCAACCGGCGTCTCCGGTTCGACGGTGCGTTCCACGAGGGTGGCGGCCACCGGCGGCAGGGGCGCGGCGAGAAGGTCGGCCAGTGAAACCGGCGCGTCGGGATTGGCGACGAACAGGGCGCGTTCGGCGGCGCGGCGTCGCGGCGGCGTGACGATCTCGGTGTCGTCCGACCAGCCGCCAAGGGCCTCGGCGGCTTCGTCAGGCGCGCCCGCGTTCAATCGGGCCAGGACGTCTGACGTCGTGAAACGATCAACCCCCACCGAGAAGGCGAAACTGGCGAGGGCGTCGAACTGATGCTGGTTCAGCGGCGCCTGGACGGAGCCGATGGCGCGAACCACCGGGATCAGGTCGTACTGCAACAGCAGTTCGGCGTCGCTCTCGGACACGCTCAGCCCTTCGCGGGCGGAACGGGTATGGCCATAGCCGATCGTCCAGCGGCCGTCGGCGCGCTGAACGGCTCGAGGGCGGAACCCCTCGAAGCTCTTGATCAGAATGACCCCTTCGCGAGAGATCTTGGTCGGTTTCGGCGTGTCAGACACAGGTGTTGCCCCAAAGCGAGACGGCGGCGCGGCCCAGGGCCACGTCTCAGCAAACATGGGGCCAGGCTTCTACAGCAAAACCATGGTGGCCAGACCGAGGAAAATCAGGAAACCGAAGAAGTCGGTCGTGGCCGTGACGAACACCGCCGACGAGACGGCCGGGTCGAACTTCAGCTTTGACAGGGTCAAAGGCGTGAGCACGCCGATACAGGCGGCCACCAGCAGGTTCAGGATCATGGCCGCCCCGATGACCAGACCGATCCGCCAGTCCTCGTCGCGGAACCAGAACCCCGCCGCGACCCCGATCAGGGGGGCCAGAACCAGTCCGTTGGCGACGCCGACCGCCAGCTCGCGCAGGAAGGTGCGCATGGCGTTGGCCGAGTTCAGTTCGCGGGTCGCCAGGGCGCGGACGGTGACGGTCAGGGCCTGGGTCCCGGCGTTGCCGCCGATGGCCGAGACGATGGGCATCAGCACGGCCAGGGCGACGATCTGCTGGATGGTGCCTTCGAACAGACCGATGACGCTGGCGCCCAGCGCGGCCGTCGCCAGGTTGATCGCCAGCCAGGGCACGCGACCGCGCACGATCTCGGACACCGACGAGCCGCGATCCTCGTCGGCGACACCGGCCAGACGCAGGATGTCCTCGCGGTTTTCTTCCTGAATGATGTTGACGATGTCATCGACGGTGATCTGGCCCACCAGCCGACCGGCCGCATCCACGACCGGGGCCGAGATCAGGTGATATTTCTCGAAGATATAGGCGACCTCTTCCTGGTCCTGATCGACGGCGATCTCGTTGATCGGCTCCATCAGGTCGGCCAGGGCCGCGCTGCGCGGCGCGCGCAACAGGCCGCTGATCGGCACCCCCCCGACGGGGCGGTTGAGCGGATCGACCACATAGATGTCGAAGAACAGCTCCGGCAGGTCGTCGCCCTGTTTGCGGATGTGGTCGATGGTGTCGCCCACGCTCCAGAACTGGGGTGCGGCCATCACCTCGCGCTGCATCAGGCGGCCGGCGGACTCCTCATCATAGCCCAGGCTGCTCTCGATCGCGGCGCGATCGACGTCGGGCATGGCCGCCAGAACGCGTTCGCGCTGGTCGTCCTCAAGGTCCTCGACCACGGCGGCGGCGTCGTCGGAATCCAGTTCCTGCAGGGCCTCGGCCAGGGTGCCGTGCGGCACCCGTTCCAGCACCTCTTCCCGAATCCCGTCGTCCAGTTCGGGCAGGGTCTCGGCCAGCAGCTCCGGCGGCAGCCACAGCACCACGACGGCGCGGTGTTCCGAGGTCAGGAAGCCCATCAGGTCGGCGACGTCGGCGGGGTGCAGATCCTCAAGCAGCGAGCGCAGCCGCATGCCGTCGCCGTCGTCGGCGGCGTCCACGACTTTCTCGACGAATTGAGGGGTGAGGACATAGTCCTCGTCCAGGGCGGCGTGGTCTTCGTTATCAGGCGCTTCGGCTGGAGCGAAGGCGGAGTCCGTGGTGCTCACGTGGTCGCCTCCCTTGGTAGAATGTCCAGCCGTAGTTAGCCGATGAATCGCCCTGTTTAGCCAGATGGTGCGGTCGAGAAGACTCGAACTTCCACGGGTTGCCCCACAGCGACCTCAACGCTGCGCGTCTACCAATTCCGCCACGACCGCTCGCATCGGAGCGGCGGCGAATAGACGAAGCCGCCGGAAAAGGAAAGGCTCTCTTTTCAGCCCTGTCGCGCTTTGTGCGTTTCAGCTTGT
The DNA here is from genome assembly GCF_059415785.1 of Brevundimonas sp. GW821-FHT10A07. NCBI lineage: Bacteria > Pseudomonadati > Pseudomonadota > Alphaproteobacteria > Caulobacterales > Caulobacteraceae > Brevundimonas > Brevundimonas sp. GW821-FHT10A07. The sequence goes on along the minus strand of NZ_JBWKNX010000006.1, from coordinate 98,527 downwards.
GGATACGTCAGGCCGAACCGGCCATGAAGTCGTAGAGGTCGGCCGATCGGGTCACGGTGATTGCGATCCGGTCGTCGCGAATCTCGATCTCGCCGCGCGCGACCGGGTGATTGTTCGCCAGGATCCAGACCTCGTCGCCTTCGGAGGCGTCCAGCGGAATCACCGCGCCCCGACCCATGCGCAGCAATTGCGACATCGGCAGCACCATACGGCCCAGCACCACTGAGATTTCGACGTCGACGGCGTTGATCTGGGACACGGGCGCTCTCGTTCACTATGAGGTCGTCCCTTGCGGAAACGCCTCAAGCTGCACATTGAAGCCTTATGCTTGCCGAGCCGTTAAGTCCTGAACTTCAGAAGCTGCGTCGCGACGACGACCGCCCCGTCGAATGGGCGGTGGCGACCCGCCCTGTCGATTACGCCGCCGCCGAAGCCTTCATGGAGGCGCGTGTCGCCGCCATAGCGGCGGGCGAGGCGGGCGAGATGGTCTGGCTGCTGGAACATCCGCCCCTCTATACCGCCGGGGTGTCGGCGCGGGACGAGGACCTGCTCGACGCCGGCCGCTTCCCGGTTCACCGGACGGGGCGGGGCGGGCAGTTCACCTATCATGGGCCGGGCCAGCGGGTGGCCTATGTCATGCTGGACCTGAACCGGCGCGGGCGGGACGTGCGCGCCTTCGTCAGGGGGCTTGAGCAATGGCTGATCGGCGGCCTGGCCCAGTTCGGCGTGACGGCCGACGTGCGCGAAGGTCGGGTCGGGGTCTGGGTCGAGCGCAAGGGCGCGGGCTGGAGCCGTGAGGACAAGATCGCCGCCATCGGCGTCAAGGTGCGCAAATGGGTCAGCTTCCACGGCGTCAGCCTGAACGTGGAGCCGGATCTGGATCATTTCGGCGGCATCGTGCCCTGCGGCATCCAGGAGCACGGGGTCACCAGCCTGGTCGATCTGGGCGTTCTGGCCACCATGGACGAGGCGGACGCGGCGCTGAAGACCAGTTTTCATCATCTTTTCGGCGCGACCGTCGAAACGGCTTCCCCCCTTTGACCTGCGCCGCTTCGCCGCAATCGGTATGACATTTGGGCGAAAGGACGGCGGCGGGGGTTGGCAAGCGTGGGAGGCATAAGGTTTAACGACGGCGCCAGCTTATCGCCCAAGCCCAGGAGCCTCCATGAACCGCCTGATCGCCGCCGCCTCGGCCGCCGTCGTGTCCCTGACACTGGCCGCCGGCGCCGCCTCCGCCCAGGATTTCCGCGCCCTTGCGCAGCAGGACCTGCAGACGGTCCATGACGTCCTGGCCGCCAACCACCCCGCCGCCGTCGTGCCCGGCGCGCCGGGCGAGGCCTTCCGGGCCTGGATCGACACCGGCCTGGCCGACGCCCAGAGCAAGGCGGGCCGCGTCAACAGCGGCGACAGCCACGCCTATCTGCTGCGCTATTACGCCAACGGTTTCCGCGATTCGAACATCGCGACCCGCCCCACCTACGAAGGTCTGGGTCCCTATTTCGCCATCGGTTGGCCGGGTCTGACGACGGCGTGGCGCAACGGCGAATATGTGGTCTCCTATGTGAAGCCCGGCGTACGCAGCCTTCCGCCGGTCGGCTCGACCCTGGTGAAATGCGGCGACAAGACTGCGGCGCAACTGGCCGACGAACGTCTGGACCGTTGGGAAGGCGATCTGACGACCGAGGCCGGCCGCGTCCGCACGGCGCCCTATCTGCTGTGGAACCGCAACAATCCGCTGACCAGCGGCGTGCCGTCGCTCTGCACCTTCAAGGTCGGCCGTCGGGAGCGTGAGTTCCAGATGCAGCCCCAACCCGTCGAGGCCGGAGCGCTGGAAACCGCCTATCGCGCCACCGTCTATATGCCCCCGGCCAATCCCCTGGCGATCGAGACGGTCAACGGCCGTCCCTGGGTCCATGTCCATAGTCTGGCCGACGAAGCGGGCTGGGACGCCTTCTACGCCGCCGTCGAAGGCCAGTTGGCCGCCCTCCGCGGGCCACAGGGCTTTGTCATCGACCTGCGCGGCGCCAATGGCGCGTCGCTGAACGCGACGGGCCGGGGCTATGGCCTGGCCAACCGGATCTGGACGCCCGAGTTCACCGTCAGCCGCCAGCCCGAGGCCGGCTCCATCACCTATCGCGCCACCCCGACCAACCGTCAGTGGTTCGTCGACACCCTGAACCGCATGCAGGCCGATCCGCGCTTCGTGCAGGAATCGGGCGCAGTCATCGAACAGACCCAGGCCATCGTCGCCGCCTTCGACTCGGCCCTGGCCGCCGGTCAGGCGACCTTCACCCTGCCGGGCCGCCCGTCGGTTCCGGACGCCGGCACGGCCAATCCGGTCGCCGGTCCGGTGATCGTTCTGGTGGACGGCGGCTGCACCAGCGGCTGCCTGGACACGCTGGACCTGCTGACCCGTCTGCCGAACGTGCGCCTGGCCGGATCGGTGACGGCCGAGGACTCGATCTTCATCGAGCCCACCGTCCTGCGCCTGCCGTCCAACTATGCGGACCTCAGCTATGGTCACAAGGCCTGGATGACCCGCCAGCGCGGCAATGACATGCCCTTCACCCCGGCCCAGGGCCTGGCCTACACCGGCGATCCGACCGACGAGGCCGCTGTCCGCGCCTGGGTGGGAACTCTGTTCCAGTAAAATCGTCCGGATCGAACGGACTGCGGGGGCGGGCAGGGGTGGAACCTCGGCCCGCCCCTTCTTATTTGGGAGGCATGACCGATCTCGCCCCCCCGTCCGACCGCCTGCGATCGCCCTCCGGCTATGACCTGACCCCGCCGGACGACACCGAACGCGCCCGGCTGGAAGCCGACCTGAACCCCGAGGAGAAGCGCGTCCTGCTGTCGCACGGCACCGAGGCGCCCTTCTGCGGCACCCTACTGGGCGAGAAGCGGGCCGGGGTCTTCTGCTGCCGCGAATGCGGCCTGCCCCTGTTCCGCAGCCGCACCAAGTTCGAGAGCGGCACCGGCTGGCCCAGCTTCACCGAGCCGGTCGATCCGGCCCATGTCCATGAAATCCGCGACACCAGCTACGGCATGGTCCGCATCGAGACCCAGTGCGCCCGCTGCGGCAGCCACCAGGGCCACGTCTTCCCCGACGGCCCGCCGCCGACCGGAAACCGCTACTGCATCAACTCGGTGGCCCTGAGCTTCGTGGCCGAGGGGGAACCCTTGCCGGATCCGTTGCATCGCGGCGACGGGGACGCCTGACCTTGGCCGCATTCGCTGTGCTAGGATGATTTCGAACGGAGGCGGCGCATGCTGATCGCAGGACTCTTGGCGGGTATGGCTCTGACGATGCCGGGCGCGATGTCGGGCGGCGATCCCGACGGCGTGGTCACGACCGCGCCCTTGAACGCTCCGACCCTGGCCCAGGCCATGGCCGCCGCGCCCGAGGCCGCCGTCGCCGCCCCCACGGCCCAGGACGCCGCGCCCCACGGCCTGACCACTGAACAGCAGATCCAGCACTGGATCGACAGCCGCACCCCCGGCGCCAGCTTCGACGAAGCCCCCGCGCCCGGCCCTCAGGACGACCGCCAGATGCACGGCATGGTCGAGGCGGGCATCGGCACAGGCGGTTACCGCAGCTATGGCGCGGCGGTGTCCCTGCCGGTCGGCGAAAACGGCCGTCTGGACCTGGCCTATCGCGAGGGCCGCAACCAGCCCTGGGGTTACGGCTACGGCGGCGGATACGGCCTGCGCGGGCCGGGCTTCTATTCTCCCTACGGCGGCTGGTCCGGCCGCGGCTACGGCGCCGATTCGACCAGCAAGTCGCTGTCGATGGGGTTCAGCTGGAGCAAGGACAAGGACGCCGATGAGCGCGATTCGTGGCGGCGGGGGTTGTCGGCTCACGATTGAGACGGCTATCGCATCTTCCAGTTTTAGGCTGCGCCGAGGTCGCAGTTCGACCCGTTGCGGACATAGCGGGAGTCCGCTTCTCTACACCTGGGCAGAGAACAGGCATTCTTCGTTCCGCGATATTACCGAGGTTTAACTGGCCAGCAGCCGATCAGAGCGGCAAAAACCTCGCAGAGAGCGAGGGGCAAAGATGAACAGACGTCGCGTGTTGCTTGCCGCGCTGGGCACGGCAGCAGCCAGCTTGCCCGCAGGGCGCCTCCTGGCCGCAACCGATCGTGACATAACCTTTACCCAGGACTTCGATGAGTTCTGGACCACTCTGCGTGATCGTTATTGCTTCTTTAGCGAGAAGCAGACGGACTGGGAGCAGGTTCGGCGTGTCTACCGACCGCTGGCGCTTGAGGCAGCCAGCCGTGATGATTTCGCCGCGATTGTCGCGGAGGCGGCTTTTGAACTTTACGATCCGCATACGGGCGTCTCCGACATGCCGCCTGGGACCCCGCGTGGCGCGATTTCGGACGTCTTGGTCGCCTACGCCGCTGGTGAGGCCCGGGTCGTGGCGCTGCAGGACGGCGGCGCGGCCGCATCGCAAGGCCTGATGCGGAACGATATCATTGAGGCTGTGAACGGTGTTTCCATCGCCGACGCCGTCCAGTCCCGAATGCCCAGGTGTCTGACGAACGCGGACGATCATGCCGTCGCATTCGCTGCAGGTCGCGCGGTCGCCGGGACACGGGGTGAACCCCGGCGCTATCGCGTCAAGCGAACGGGTGGAAAGCGGATTGATCTCGTGATCCCGACTACACCCCGATCGTCTTCATCCGATGTCGAATGGCGCAGGCTGGAGGATGGCATCGGCTTGATCACCATTCGGTCTTTCGCCAACGACGCCGTGGTTGAGGCATTCAACGCGGCGCTTGTCGAGTTGCGCAATTGCCCCGCCCTGATTCTGGATGTCCGGGGGAACGGCGGTGGCGACACAGCTGTCGCTCGTCCAATCATGGGACGCTTCATCCGGAAGGCGGCGCCCTACGCCATGATGCGGCGCCGCGCAGGCGAAGGCCTTAGCGAACCTTGGGTCGAGACAGTCGGCCCCGAAGGCCCATTCACATTCGACGGGCCCGTGGCCGTAGTGGTGGACCGCTGGAGCGGCAGCATGGCGGAAGGTTTCCCCATGGGCATGAAGAGTCTAGGGCGCGGGGTCATCGTCGGTAGTCCCATGATGGGGCTCGGCGCCGCCGTATTTCCGCTGCGCCTGGATAGGACAGGGATCGACGCCCAGTATTCGGCCGAGCCCGTGTACGACGCACAAGGCAATCCTCGCTGGCGTCTACGCCCGGACATCGAGGCACTGGATGGACAGGACCCGCTTATCCTCGCCCAACAATTCTTGTGTGGCAGTAGGTAGCGGCCCTGAGCCCCCTCCGCACCGAAACGAGTATCGGTTCACCACTCCAAGCCGAAGTTCTCGACGGGCATTCCTATCTTTAGACAGGCATACCCGCCGGATCGTCCATCTTACGAACGAACGCCCATCCCACGGTCGTCGCGGCGAAGAAGGCCAGGGCTATGCCCAGGAAGGTCCAGCCCGACATGACGACCGCCCAGCCGCAGAAGCCCAGGCCGCCCAGGGCGGCCAGGCGCGCGGGCCAGCGGTCGCTGAACCGGAACAGGGCGGCGCAACAGAGGCCGTAGGCGATCAGGAACAGCACGGTGGTCGCGCCGATCAGCAGGCTGAACTGGCCGGCCAGGCGCGGCTGGGCGCTGATCAGGACCATCAGGGTCATTAGGCCGCCGTGGATCAGCGGATTGGCGGGCGGGGTCAGGGCCCCCCGGCCGAAGACGCGGGGCAGGAAGCCCTGGCGGGCCCCGGCGCGGGCGGTCTCGCCGGTCAGCATCATCCAGCCGCCCAGGGTGCCCAGGGTCTTGGCGATGGCGCAGACGGCGACGAAGCCCGCCGCACCGCCGCCGATCACCCGTGCGGCGACATCGGCGAAGGGGCTGCTGGATTTCGCCAGTTCGGCCGCAGGAATCACCCCGAAGATCGCCGCGCTGACCGCGATATAGATGACCGCCGCCAGGCCGACCCCGGCGAAGGTGGCGCGGCCGACGTCGCGCTCGGGGTTCTTCAGGCGCTGGGCCACGACCCCGGCGCTCTCGAAGCCGAGGAAGGCCCAGAAGATCAACGCCATCGAGGCGGGCACGCTGGCCGCCAGCCCCGCGCCGTCCGGCGACCAGGAGGCGGCGAAAATCTGGGGATCGAAGGCCATGGCGCCGGCGACGGCGGCTATGGCCAGGGGAATCAGGCCGATTCCCAGCGACAGACCGCCGAAACGCGCCACGGCGCGCGGTCCGGCCATATAGAGGAAGGTGGTCAGCCACAGCAGGGCGATATTGCAGATCGCGCTGGGCCAGCGTTCCGCCAGCACCGGGAAGAAATGCGCCAGATAGCCGGTGGCGGCCACGGCGATGGCGACATTGCCCAGCCAGTTGCCGACCCAGTAGCCGATCGAGGCCTGATAGCCGAAGAACCGACCCAGTCCCTGTTCGGCATAGCCCGACAGGCCGTCGGCGGCGGGCAGCCTGCGCCCCAGGCCCGCGAAGACCCCGGCCAGCAGCAGGGCGCCGATTGCGGCCACGACCCAGCCGACCATGCTGGAACTGCCGACCGAGGCCAGGGAGGCGGGCAGCAGATAGACCCCCGAGCCGATCATGTTTCCGGTGACGAGCAGGGCGGCCAGCGCCCAGCCCAGCTTGCGCGGTTCCGTCTTCCGCGTGTCGATCATGCCGGTCTTCTCCTGATCGCGCATAACAAAAAGGCCCGGCTTGCGCCGGGCCTTTTCAGTCTCAGATGGTGCCGCCGGGGGGAATCGAACCCACGACCTCAGCCTTACCAAGGATGCGCTCTACCACTGAGCTACGGCGGCCCCGACTGAGGAAGCGGCCGTATAGCCAAACCCTTCCGGGGAGGGAAGCGGCTTTTTGACGATCTGAAAGAAAGTTTGGACACGGCTCCTGATCGCGGCATGATCCGGACATGACTCGTCCCCCGCCTGACGCCGACACGCCGCCCGCCGCCGCAGCGGCCTCGCCCCCCGAGATTTCGGCGCCGTCGGAGGTCGAACGGGCCAAGGCGGACCGGGCCATCCGCCTGGCTTCTGCCCTGCGCGCCAACCTGCGACGTCGCAAGGCGCCGGCCCGCACGCCCGCCCCGCCGAAAGACAGCAACTGAAAGTCATCGGCCCGCGCCCGTTCCGCCCTTTGGCAAGCGCGCGCCGGCTTGCTAGAGAACCCTCCCCCCGAGGCGTTTACTTCGGGCGCGCTTAAGGACGTCATGGACAGCATCGCCATTCAGGGCGGCGCCCAGCTTTTCGGGGATATTCCCGTCAGCGGCGCCAAGAATTCCGCCATCAAGCTGATGGCCGCCTCGATCCTGACGGATCAGCCCTTGCTGCTGACCAATATGCCGCGTCTGGCGGACACCCGCTTCCTGGGCCAGCTGTTGCGCCAGTTCGGCATTGAAGTGACCGAGCGTGACGGCGCGGACGGGCAGGAGAGTCTGTTCCACGCCAAGGCCCTGACTTCGACCTTCGCCCCCTATGATCTGGTGCGGCAGATGCGGGCCTCGTTCAACGTGCTGGGCCCGCTGCTGGCCCGCACGGGCGAGGCCAAGGTGTCGCTGCCCGGCGGCTGCACCATCGGCGCCCGTCCGGTGGATCTGCACCTCCAGGCCCTGACCGCGCTCGGCGCCGAGATCGAGCTGGATGAAGGCTATGTCACCGCCAAGGCTCCGTCCGGTCTGAAGGGCGCGGAGATCGAGTTTCCCTTCGTCTCGGTCGGCGCCACCGAACACGCCCTGCTGGCCGCCGTGCTGGCCCAGGGCACGACCGTGCTGCGCCGCGCCGCGCGCGAGCCGGAGATCGGCGACCTGGCCCGCTGCCTGACGGCGATGGGGGCGAAGATCGAGGGGATCGACACCGACGTCCTGACCATCACCGGCGTCTCGTCGCTGAACGGGACGACCTGGTCGGTGATTCCCGACCGAATCGAAATGGGCTCCTACGCCGTCGCCGCCGCCATGGCGGGGGGCGAGGTGCGTCTGACCAAGGCGCGGGCCGAGCTGATCGGGGCCCTGACCGACAAGATGATCGAGGCGGGCGTCGACGTGTCGCCCACCGCCGACGGCGTGTTGATCAAGCGCGATCCGAAGGTGCGGTTGCAGGCGGTCGATATCGAGACCGCCATCTATCCCGGCTTCGCCACCGACCTGCAGGCCCAGTTCATGGCCCTCATGACCACGGCCGACGGCGTCAGCACCGTGCGCGAGACCATTTTCGAGAACCGGTTCATGCATGTGCCGGAACTGGCCCGGCTGGGAGCCGAGATCTCGGTTCACGCCGGCGAGGCCCAGGTCAAAGGGGTCGAGGGGCTGCACGGCGCCCAGGTGATGGCCACCGACCTGCGGGCCTCCATGTGCCTGGTCATCGCCGGCCTGGTCGCCGAGGGCGAGACGACGGTCGGCCGGGTTTATCATCTGGATCGCGGGTTCGAGCGTTTGGAGGAGAAGCTGGGCGCGTGCGGGGCGGATATCCGACGGATTAAAGGAACAGGTGATGAGCACTGAGATCGACGGCGTCGTCACGGAAGCCAAGGCGCCGGTCGAACCGCTGCGCCTGCTGGCCGAGGACGCCGACGATCTGCAGATCATCTCCGCCGCGCTTCAGGACGCCATCCTGCGGCCGGTCGACATCGTCTGGGAAAAGGGCGCCCGCACCCTGACCATCGCCTTCAGCCGCTTCTGCTGGGAGTGCGGCGGGACGCGGGTGATGTGCGCCATGCAGTTCGGGGACGTGCTGGCGGTCAAGAGCCGGCGCCTGTCGCGCAGCCCCGACGCCTCGCTGGAACTGCTGGCCCTGGATTTCATGCCGACCGAGGCGCCGGGCGGACGGGTGATCCTGATGTTCGCCGGCGGCGGCGATCTGAGGATCGACGTCGAATGCCTGGACGCCGTGGTGACCGACATCTCCGAGCGCTGGCCGGCGCGGATCGCCCCGACGCATCTGGATGCGGTCCCTCTGAGCGCGCCTGAAAACGATGAAGGGAGCGCGGCATGAGCGGCGTCCACAAGCTGGTCTCGGTTGAGCTGGACACGGTCACGCTTCCCGCCGCCACCGCCGAGATCGAGCATGAACGCCGCGTCGCCATCTTCGACCTGGTCGAGAAGAACAGTTTCGAACCCGTCGGCGCGCCTGACGATGCAGAGGGGGGCGGACGATATCGGCTGAAACTGTCGCTGCAGGACAACCGGTTGGTGTTCGACATCGACGGCGGAGGTTTCACCCGCACCTACGCCATCAGCCTGACGCCCCTGAAGGGGGTGCTGAGGGACTATCTCATGATCTGCGACAGCTATTACGAGGCCCTGCGCGGCTCGTCGGCCAGCCAGATCGAATCGGTCGACATGGGCCGGCGCGGTCTGCACAACGAGGGGGCCGAACAGCTGAAGACGCGGCTGGATGGCAAGATCATCGTCGATCACGAGACGGCGCGACGGCTGTTTACGCTCTTGTGCGCCCTCTACCGTCGCGGCTGACCTCGACTATCTCTGCATTTTCGGGCATTAGGCCCCTCCATTCCGCCCCTCGCGCCCGCCCGGCGTGGGGTCGAACGCATATTCAACGGGCGTGAGAGGCCGCATGGCTAAGGAAGAACTGCTCGAGTTTCCCGGCACCGTCAGCGAATTGCTGCCGAACGCCACCTTTCGCGTGACGCTCGAGAACGACCACGAGATCATCGCCCACACGGCGGGCAAGATGCGCAAGAACCGCATCCGCGTGCTGGCCGGCGACAAGGTTCTGGTGGAAATGACCCCCTACGACCTGACCAAGGGTCGCATCACCTATCGCTTCAAGTAAGGGACGGCTCGTATGAGCCGGCCTGAGCTGGTGCTGGCCTCGGCCAGCCCGCGCCGCATCGAACTGCTGGCGCAGGTCGGGATCACGCCCGACCATATCGATCCCGCCGACATCGACGAGACGCCGCTGAAGGGCGAGACGCCGCCGCGCCTCGCCGAACGTCTGGCCACGTCCAAGGCCCAGGTGGTCGCGGCGCGACGGCCCGACGCGGTGGTCATCGCCGCCGACACGGTGGTCGCCGTGGGACGACGTTTCCTGGAGAAGGCGGCGGACGAGGCTGAGGCGACGCGGTTCCTGAAGCTGCTGTCCGGCCGCAATCACCGGGTCTTCACCGGCGTGGCCGTCGTGCGCGACGGCAAGCTGTCGTCGCGGGTCAATGAGACCCGCGTCAGCTTCAAGCCCCTGTCGGACCACGAGATCGCCGCCTATGTCGCCACCGGCGACTGGCGCGGCAAGGCCGGGGGCTATGGCATCCAGGGCCCGGCCGGGGCCTTTGTTCAGCGAATCGTCGGCAGCCATCCCGCCGTCATGGGCCTGCCTCTCTATGAGGCGGTGCAGTTGCTGCATGGCGTCGGCTGGCGGGCATGAGCGGCGAGATCGAGGTCTTCCTCGATGAAGCGCCGGGCGAGACCCGCGGCGCCGTCCTGCGTGACGGCCGCTATACTCATCTGCTGATCCATCGTGACGGCGATCTGCCCCAGCATCGCCTGGGCGCACGGTCCGTCGGCCGGGTGACCGAGATCAATCCCGGCCTGCGCGGCGCCTTCGTCGATCTGGGCGCCGGCGCGCCGGCCTTTCTGCCCTTCCATCGCAATGAACGTCTGACCCAGGGCGAACGGCTGGAGGCGACGGTCGTCGCCGAGCCGCGCGCCGGCAAGGGCGCGGTCCTGCGCCGCCTTGGGCCGGGTGAGGGGGCGCCCCGCCTGCTGGAGGCCGCGCCCAGCATCGCCGCCCAGCTGCGGGACCTCGCCGGGGGCGGGGGCTTGACCACGGGCCTCGCCGCCATCGACGCGGTGACGGAGGCGGAGGAAGAGGCTCTGGCGTCCCGCCATGTCTTCAACTCCCACGGCGTCGACCTCGCCATCGAACGCACCCGCGCCCTGATCGCCGTCGACATTGATCATACGGCCGGGACGGGGCGTGATCCGAAACAGGCGCGGGCGGCGGCGAATCGCCTGGGGCTGAACCAGGCCGCGCGGCTGATCAGCCTGCGGAACTGGGGCGGGCTGATCGTCGTCGACCTGGTCGGCGATGCGGAGGACGCGGCCGCCGGGGACAAGGCGGCCCGCGCGGCCTTCTCCCATGAACACCAGGCCGTGTTCGGTCCGATCAGCCGGTTCGGACTGTTGCAGATGTCGCTGCCCTGGCGGCGGACCCCTATAGAAGAGATCCTGTTCGAGGCCGGCCGCCGGCCGTCGGTCCAGACCGAAGTCCTGGCCCTGGCCCGGGCGCTGCGCCGACGACTGTTGTCCGACACCCGGTCTGCGCGCGTCGTCGCGCGCTGTGCGCCGGACGAGGCCGCGCTTCTTGGCCCCCTGGCCGCCCGGATGGGGCCGCGCGCCTCGGTGCGGGCCGACGCCGATGTGCGGCGCGGGTGTGGACGTATCGAAGGACCTGATCGATGAGCACCTGCCCGATCTGCCGCAAGGCCGACGCCGATCCCAAGTACAAGCCGTTCTGCTCGCGCCGCTGCTCGGAAGTGGATCTGCAGCGCTGGTTCACGGGCGGCTACGCCATCCCGGCCGCCCTGGACGAGGGCGCCGAAGATGATGGCGAAAAGGACTGAAACGACGCTGGACAGGCGGAAACGGCTCGCCTATAGACCCGCCTCTCGCGACGCCGCGTCGGCGCCTGGATAGCTCAGCTGGTAGAGCAGCGGATTGAAAATCCGCGTGTCGGTGGTTCGAACCCGCCTCCAGGCACCATCTTTCGTCGGCGGGCCGACCTTCCCTGAAATGACCAAGCCTAAGCGCCTCGTTCCGTGGAACGGCGTCATCTGAAACGATGCTGATCGACTGCTTTGGGGGCGGATGATCTGAGAAACGCTCTCAGAGGAGTAAAAAACTCCTCCGGATTATGGCTTTCGAACAAGCTTGCGCTAATCGCGGCGAAATCATCACAAAAGTGTCGCTTTCTGGCCTGCTGGCGGTCGAAAGGAGCAAGACTTGCTCGAACTTCGCCCGGCGGGTGAAATCCGGCTGTTCTCCCTTGACGCTCCGGTAAGGGTTCGCCAAAGGGGGTAGGACGTCCTCCCACAAAGGCGTCAGACGGATTCTTAGGAGACGTGTTCTCCGGCGGTTCGAATACGGGGGCGGTGCGGGAAACCGGACGCGTCTCCATCAAAGAATTCAGCGCCTGGATGATCCCGATGGGACGCGGGGCGTTGAAGGAAACATTTTCAGGTTGGGGGGCGGCTCTTTGACACGGCCGCACCTTTGGTTCCACGAGTCAGACCAAGCAGGAACTGGCGAATTATGCTGAACAGCAAAAAGACGAACATCCTTCTCGCCATGGCCGGCGCCGCCGTGCTGATGGCGAGCTCGCCGGTCCTGGCCCAGGCCCCGGCCGAGCCGACCCCGGCCGCTGCACCCGCAGCAGCCCCGACGGCGATGGCTCCGGCCGCCGACGCGGCCAACCCGCAAACCATGAACGAGTCCGTCGGCGGCGGACACGGCGCCGGCATCACCCCGATCTCCATGTTCATGGAAGCGACCGTCATCGTTAAGGTCGTCATGATCGGCCTGCTGCTGGCCTCGATCCTGTCCTGGACCCTGCTGCTCATCAAACTGTTCGAGTTTGGCGCGCTGAACCGCAAGACCGACAACTTCCTCGAAAACTTCCGCGGCGCCCGCACCATCGCGGACATGCGCGCCGTCTCGACGCAAGAAGAGTTCGACGGCAACCCGCTGGCCGACATGGCCGCTGCGGCGACCGAAGAAGTCGAAATGTCGCGTCAGGCCGGTCTCTCGGTCACGGGCGATCACCTCGACTCGGCCCTGGGCCGCGCCCAGGCCGCCGTCGCCGCCGTTCAATCCGGTCTGGCCCTGCGCCTGTCGGGCGGCCAGCAGTTCCTGGCTTCGGTCGGCTCGATCGGTCCGTTCGTCGGTCTGTTCGGCACCGTTTACGGCATCATGAACTCCTTCATCGGCATTGCGGAATCCAACACGACCAACCTGGCCGTCGTTGCTCCGGGTATCGCCGAGGCCCTGCTGGCCACCGGTATCGGCCTGTTCGCCGCTATCCCGGCCGTTGTCTTCTATAACTACTTCAACACGCGCATCGCCGCCTACGGCACCCGCGCCGATGGCTTCGCCGCCGAGCTGCTGAACGGCATCTCGCGTCAGCTCGACAAGGGGGCGTAAGACGGATGGCCGCCAAGATTAAATCGGGCGGCGGCGGCAACAAGGTCGAGGCCAACAGCGATATCAACGTCACGCCTTTCGTTGACATCATGTTGGTCCTCCTCATCATCTTCATGGTCGCGGCTCCGCTCGCTTCCGTGTCGGTGCCGGTCGAGTTGCCAATCGCCGTCGCTAAGGCGGCTCCGAACCCGCCCAAGCCGGTCTATATTTCGATCCAGAACGACGGCGACGTCTTTGTGGGCGACTTCCCGACCAGCGTCGGCTCTCTGGGCGAAGATCTGCTGAAGCAGATCGGATCCCGGAACCCGGCCGATGAGCGGATCTTCATTCGGGGCGACCAAAACACCCGCTATGGTGATTTCATGCAGGTCATGAACGCTTTGCAGGATAACGGCTTCTACAGCGTTGCACTGGTCGGCGAAGACCAGGCGACGAGCTAGAGTGCGGAGATAGAATGACAGACGTCGCATATCATCGCAGTCGTTACGACGTACCCAAGAAGAAGGGCTTCATGGGGGTTTCCTACCCCGTCCTGATCGTCTGCCTTCTGATCGTCACCCTCCTGTTCGCCCTGCTGATCTTCTTCCTTCAGCAGTCGAAGTTCAAACTCAAGGAGTTCAACTACGTCGACGAGTCCGTCGAGGTCGAGTTGGTCGAGCCGGTTCCGCCGCCTCCGCCGCCTCCGCCCCCGCCGCCTCCGCCGACGGATACGCCGCCTCCGCCCAAGCTTCAGGTGCGGGTGCCGGCCCCGGTTCCGAACGTGACGCCTCCTCCGCCGGTGAACATCACGCCGACGAAGAAGGAAGACCGGGTCGAGTACACCGGTCCGCCCGTGAACATTCCTGGACCGCCGCCGCCTCCGGCTCCGCCGGCTCCGCCGCGTCCGTCCACGATCACGAACGTGCAGTGGTCGCGCCAGCCGCGTCCGACCGCAGATGATTTCCCGTCCCGTGCTTTGGAACGAGAAATCAGCGGATCAGCCACGGTCGAGTGCACCGCTCGGTCTAACGGCTCTCCGGCGAACTGCCGCGTGGTGTCGGAAGAGCCTGCGGGTATGGGCTTCGGTCGCGCCGCTGTTCGCGTGGTTCAGCGTGGACAACTGTCCCCGCGTACCGTCGATGGCGCGGCCCAGGACGCCACCTTCCGCGTCCGGGTGCCCTTCACCCTCGGGTAAGGCGCTCCGTCGAAGAAAACAGACGCCTCGGAGAGCGATCTCCGGGGCGTTTTTCTTTTATGCCGCGCGGTGACGAAATCTGATGAAGCCGCTTGATCCCCTGCCGCAGTCCCGGTAGAGAACGCGCCTCGCGACGCGCGGGCCGCCTTAGCTCAGTTGGTTAGAGCGCCGGTTTGTGGAACCGGAGGTCCTCAGTTCAAGCCTGAGAGGCGGTACCATCGCGCAGCGCGGCCGGGCTTGCGGCCCGCCGCTGCAGTGACCATCTCCTGATCGTCGGCGTCTTTGAACGCTGATCCCCCACATCGACAGGAGAGCGCAATGAAGATGCGCAAGTTGGGCCTGAACGGTCCCGAGGTTTCGGCCATAGGCCTGGGCTGCATGGGCATGAGCGCCTTCTACGGCGGCGCGGACGAGGGCCAGTCCATATCCGTCATCCACCGCGCCCTCGACCTGGGCGTCACCCTGTTCGACACGGCCGAGATGTACGGCCCGCACACCAATGAGGTCCTGGTCGGCAAGGCGCTGAAGGACCGGCGCGATCAGGCCTTCATCGCCACCAAGTTCGGCATCAACTACAACGCCGACCGCTCCAAGCTTCTGGTCGACGGCAGTCCGGCCAATGTCCGCCGCGCCATCGAGGGCAGTCTTCAGCGTCTCGGCGTCGATCACGTCGATCTGTACTACCTGCACCGGGTCGATCCCGACACGCCGATCGAGGAGACGGTCGGCGCCATGGCCGAACTCGTCAAGGAGGGCAAGGTCCGCTTCCTGGGCCTGTCCGAGGCCGCGCCGGACACCCTGCGCAAGGCCCATGCGACCCATCCGATCACCGCCCTGCAAACCGAATATTCGCTGTGGACGCGGGACCCGGAAGACGAACTGTTCGCGGTCGTGCGGGAACTGGGCATCGGCTTCGTGCCCTACAGCCCGTTAGGTCGGGGCTTCCTGTCCGGCGACATCAAGTCCATCGACGATCTGGAGGCGGACGACTTCCGCCGCACCAATCCGCGTTTCATGGGCGAGAATTTCCAGAAGAACCTGGATCTGGTCGAGGCGGTGAAGGCCATCGCCGCCGACAAGGGCGTGACCGCCGCCCAACTGGCCCTGGCCTGGGTCCTGGCCCAGGGCGAGGATCTGGTTCCGATCCCCGGCACCCGCCGCGTCGCCACTCTGGAACAGAACGCCGCCGCGACCGACATCGTCCTGACGCCGGAAGACCTGGCGCGCATTGATGCGGTCTTCCCCAAGGGCGCGGCCGTGGGCCACCGCTACGCCGAGGCGGCGCGGGCGGCCCTGAACCGCTAGGGGCGCAGGCCGCCCGAGGCCGATCCGTCAAGCCTGACGGCAGGCATGAAAAGGCCCGGCCGGAGCGATCCGGCCGGGCCTTCGTCTGTCTGGGGCGGGCCTACTGGATGCGGGTCCAGGTCTGGGTCTTGCACAGGGGGGCGACGACACAGCCGCGCAGGTTCAGGCTGTTGTCATTGGTCATGGTGATGGTGCCGCGATAGGTGCGGCCGTCGGCCGGGTTATAGACCGAGCCGTTGCGCCATTCGGTCGGGCCGCCGGTGAAGCCGGTCAGCATCGGCAGGTTCCGCAGGGTGCGGCTACGCAAGGCGGTGTCGCGATTATGCTCGTCCCGGACGTCGGCGTCCGCCCGGATATGGTTCGACGTCACCAGGGTTCCGCACAGGGCCTGGCCGCAACGGGCGATCCGCACCTGGCCGCCGTTGGTCGGGGTCTGCCACAGGCCGGTCGGATCCGCGGCCAGGGCGGGAGAGGCGAGCGCAGCCGCCAGGGCGGCGGCGGCCAGCATGATCTTGGTCTTCATGGTCGTTCCCTTTTCTCGGGCCGGTTCGGCGACCCGTTGATATGCAGGGTGATCCGGGTTTCGGTTCAAAACAAGGCTGAACTGATCCCCTATCGCCAATGAAAACCGGACCTTAGGGAAGCTTTCGTGGCGTTTAGCCGGGTCGCCTTGACCTTGTGGCGCGGCAAGCGTCTGATCTGGCGAAACAAGCCTTGGGAGACACCATGGGCGATCGGCCAGGAAACGATCACGGAAGCCTGATCAAACAGGCGCTCGACAACGGCGCCGAGCCGGCGCGTTCGGCCCTGGCCGCATCCTGGCGTCGGTCCATGTCGCTGTACGGCCTGGATCCCGAGGACGGCGGCCGTCCCCAGACCCTGACCGAGGCGCAACTGCATGAGGCGCGCCAGGCCATGGAGCCGATGACGCGGGCGGCGCAAGGGGTGCTGGATCGGCTGTTCCTGGCCGTCGGCGACACCGGCTGCTGCATCCTGCTGACCAATGCCGACGGGGTGCCGCTGGAGCGCCGGGGCGCGGCGGCGGATGACGACATCTTTCGCCGCTGGGGGCTGTGGCCCGGCGCCATATGGTCCGAGGCGGTCGAGGGCACCAATGGCATCGGCACGGCCCTGGCGGAACACCGGCCCCTGACCATCCATCGGGACCAGCATTTCCATACCCGCAACACGGCCCTGAGCTGCACCAGCCATCCGATCCACGATCATCTGGGACGCCTCGCCGGTCTGCTGGACGTCTCGTCCTGCCGGGCCGATGCGACCGCGGGCGTGCTGGGCCTGATCGCGGCGGCCGTGGCGGATGCGGCGCGGGCCATCGAGGCCCAGACCTTTCGTCAGGCCTTCTCCCAGGCGCGGATCGTCCTGGCCGGAGATCCGGTCGAGCGGAATACGGCGGCCCTGCTGGCGGTCGATCGGGACGACCTGGTGATCGGCGCCACCCGCGCGGCCCGCCTGGCCCTGTCCATCACCGACGAGCGGATCGCGGCCCAACTGGCGGCGTCCGAGGTCCTGGGGGCGGGCTGTGTCGAGACGGAGCTGCTGGAGGCCGAGCGCGGGGCGGTGCGTCGCGCCCTTGCGCGCAACGGGGGCAATGTCTCGGCCGCCGCGCGGGCCCTGGGGATCAGCCGTGCGACCCTGCATCGCAAGCTGCACCGGCTGGGGCTTTCGCGCGAACCTCACTGAGCCGACTGTCGCAGGCGTGCGACAGGTGTGCGCTGCACCATGAACGGCCCGTCTGGCGGATCGGCCGGGGCAGGCAGAGCTTCCCGTCCCAACGACGTCGGCAATCGACGCCCGAGGGAACGTTAGGAGTGTTTCATGACCAAACCCGAATTCGCGCGCGCCGCGACCCCCAAGTTCAAGACGCGCTATGACAATTTCATTGGCGGCCAGTGGGTCCCGCCGGTCAACGGCCGCTATTTCGAGAACACCTCCCCGGTGAACGGCCGCGTCCTGTGCGAAGTCGCACGCTCGGACGCGGCCGACGTCGAACTGGCCCTGGACGCCGCCCATGCGGCCAAGGACGCCTGGGGCAAGACCAGCGTCGCTCAGCGCGCCGTCATCCTGAACAAGATCGCGGACCGGATCGAAGCCAATCTCCAGGCCGTGGCCGAGGCCGAGACCTGGGACAACGGCAAGCCGGTGCGCGAGACCCTGGCCGCCGACATTCCCCTGGCCATCGACCATTTCCGCTATTTCGCCGGCTGTATCCGCGCGCAGGAAGGCGGGATTTCGGAGCTGGATCACGACACGGTCGCCTATCATTTCCATGAGCCGCTGGGCGTGGTCGGCCAGATCATCCCGTGGAACTTCCCCATTCTGATGGCGACGTGGAAGATCGCCCCGGCCCTGGCGGCGGGCAATTGCATCGTGATGAAGCCGGCGGAACAGACCCCGGCCTCGATCCTTCTGCTGATCGAACTGATCCAGGACCTGTTGCCCGCAGGCGTGCTGAACATCGTATCCGGCACGGGCGCCGAGGTGGGCGAGCCCCTGGCCACCAATCCGCGCATCGCCAAGATCGCCTTCACCGGTTCGACCGCCGTGGGTCAGAAGATCATGGAGTATGCCACCAAGAACATCATTCCGGTGACGCTGGAGCTGGGCGGCAAGTCGCCGAACATCTTCTTCAAGGACGTGATGGACGCCGACGACGCCTTCCTGGACAAGGCCCTGGAAGGCTTCGCCATGTTCGCCCTGAACCAGGGCGAGGTCTGCACCTGCCCGAGCCGTGCCCTGATCCATGAAGACATCTATGAGGCCTTCATCGCCAAGGCCATCGCCCGGGTCGAGGCCATCGTCCAGGGCGACCCGCTGGACCCGGCCACCATGGTCGGCGCCCAGGCGTCGGAACAGCAGCTGAAGAAGATTCTCAGCTATCTGCAGATCGGCAAGGACGAGGGGGCCGAAGTGCTGACGGGCGGCGAACAGTCGCTGCTGCCGGACGACCTGTCGGGCGGCTATTACGTCAAGCCGACCGTGTTCAAGGGCACCAACGACATGCGGGTCTTCCAGGAGGAGATCTTCGGTCCCGTCCTGGCCGTGACCACCTTCAAGACCTTCGAAGAGGCGATGGAGATCGCCAACGACACCGAATACGGCCTTGGCGCCGGGGTTTGGTCGCGCGACATGAACACCGCCTATCGCGCGGGTCGTACCATCCAGGCCGGTCGGGTCTGGACCAACTGCTATCATCAGTACCCGGCGCATGCGGCCTTTGGCGGCTACAAGAAGTCCGGCATCGGGCGAGAGAACCACCGGATGATGCTGGACCACTATCAGCAGACCAAGAACCTGCTGGTCAGCTACAGCCCCGACAAACTGGGCTTCTTCTGATCTGCATCAAGGATGGCCGGTTCCGGATCGGCCATTCTCCGATCGCTCTCTGATCCGTCTGTCCGGAGAGCTAACTCCCAGGCGGGCGGGCCGGTGTCCTGCTTCCGGTCCGCCCGTTCCCCCAAATCGATGAGGATGTTCCATGTCCAGAACCATGAAGGCCGCAGTCGTGCGCGCATTCGGCCAGCCGCTGACCATCGAAGAGGTGGCGGTCCCCGAGCCGGGTCCGGGCCAGATTCAGGTCAAGATCGAGGCCTCTGGCGTCTGTCATACCGATCTGCACGCCGCCGAGGGCGACTGGCCGGTCAAGCCGAACCCGCCCTTCATTCCGGGCCACGAGGGCGTCGGCTATGTCTCGGCTGTGGGGGCGGGGGTCACTCTGGTCAAGGAGGGCGACCGGGTCGGGGTGCCGTGGCTCTACTCGGCCTGCGGCCACTGCAAACACTGCCTGGGCGGCTGGGAGACCCTGTGTCATGACCAGCAGAACACCGGATATTCGGTCAACGGCGGGTTTGCGGAATACGCCATCGCCGACCCCAACTACGTCGGCCATCTGCCGGCCAATGTCAGCTTCACCGACATCGCCCCGATCCTGTGCGCCGGGGTGACGGTCTACAAGGGGCTGAAGATGACCGACACCAAGCCGGGCGACTGGGTGGTGATCTCGGGCATCGGCGGCCTGGGCCATGTGGCGGTTCAGTACGCCAAGGCCATGGGGCTGAACGTCGCCGCCGTGGACGTGGACGACGCCAAGCTGGACTTGGCGCGGCGGCTGGGCGCGACCGTGACGGTCAACGCCAAGACGTCCAACGACCCCGCCGCCGACATCAAGGCCCAGACCGACGGCGGCGCCCAGGGCGTGCTGGTTACGGCCGTCTCGCCCAAGGCCTTCGAACAGGCGGTCAACATGACCTCGCGCGGCGCGACCGTGGCCCTGAACGGCCTGCCGCCCGGCGACTTCCCCCTGTCGATCTTCGACATGGTGCTGAACGGCACCACGGTGCGCGGCTCCATCGTCGGCACCCGTCTGGACCTTCAGGAGGCGCTTCAGTTCGCCGCCGACGAGAAGGTCAAGGCCACGGTCTCGGTCGAACCGCTGGAGAACATCAACAGCATCTTCCAGCGGATGCGCGACGGCCAGATCGAGGGCCGGATCGTCATGACGATCTGAGATAGACGCGGTCCACTCCAAAAAATGGAGTCTATTTCGTCTATTTCGTCTAATTCCGACGTTCAGGGCCGGTGCGTCGGGGCTGTCCGATCGCGATGTCAAAGACCTGGGCGGGATCATAAGCCCGTCTGCGAACGTGATGGGTCGGCGGCTTGAATCAATTTCAAGCCGCTGATCCAGCGATGGTTTTGTTGCGGAATTAGGAGGGCTGGGCCGTCCCAGCCCTCGCATCAGGCGGGCGACCGCGCGGTTCGCCCCGCCTTCTGCGGCTTCACCCCCAGCAACAGGCCCAGCCATCCGATCCGGCGCGCGACCTCGTAGGCGAGGAGGCAGCCCAGGGCGGTGATGAGGATCAGCAGACCGGTCTCCACGCCCAGCGGCAGGTGGAGCGTGGCCAGATTATAGGCCGCCACGACCGTCACCGTCTGGTGGACGATATAGAAGGGGAAGACCCCTGCCGAGAGATAGCGCAGAGCCGGAGCGTCCCGGTTCAGCCATCGTGCGCCGAAGCCCAGGATGGCGGCGATGAAGCCCGCCTGATCCAGCGCATAGGCGATCCGCATCGCCTGTCTGAGCGGCTCGGACGGATTGACGTCGCCGCGATAGACCCAGGCATAGGTCGCCCAGGCCGCCCAGCAGCACAGGGCGATGATCAGGGCGGGCCAGCGCAGCCGCATCAGGGTCTGGCGCGCCTCCTCGGACCGGGCGATCAGATAGCCGAACAGGAAGGCGCCGAAGCTGAGGGCGTGATTGTACCAGTCGTCGGTCAGGGCGTGGGTGATCTCGAACCGGGGGGCCAGGAACCAGCGGATCAGGATCAGATACAGCACCGGCCAGACCAGCAGCCCCCATCCCCGAAAGACCCGATTCCCCGCCGCCTGAAGGGCGCGCCGGACGGCCGGCAAGGCGATCATCACCGCCAGCAACAGACTGTAGGGCAGCAGATAGGCGATGAACCACAGGTGGTTCCACGTCGGCGTGGTCAGGCAGCCGTCGGCGTCGCACCAGTGGCCGGTCGAGGTGGCGTACCTGACCCAGAAGTCCTTGAGTACGGGTCCGTGCGCGGGGTCGGCGATCCCCAGGCCCTTGGCCGCCTCGACGATCTCGTAATAGCTCTGGGGCGGCACGATGACGAACATGCCGAACAGGAGCGGCGGCAGAAGGCGCAGGGTTCGCGATCCGGCCAGCGCCCATCCGCTTTGGCCGCGCGCCTCGAACCCGTCCGCCAGAAATCGGGTCGCACAACCCGAGACCAGAAACAGCAGGGTCAGCCGCCACGGGCCCGTCATCATCATGATCGGCTCGAGCGCCTCGATCTGACGCGGACTCTTCACGTGCCAGTCCCAGGGCACATAGAACATGCCGACGTGATAGAGGATCAGCAGCATGAAGGCGCCGACGCGAATCCAGTCCAGATCGTATCGTCGGCCCGTCATCGCGGACGGCGACACGAGCGGGGGCGTAACAGACATGCGAGAACTCCATGGCGAATGATGCAGGCCCCGTCGTCGCGGAACGACGGGCGGGTCGGCAACCGTCCGGGGCCGTGCGGTCGTCGGGCGGGGACGGCGCCGGGGGCGTCGGGACGAACGGCGCGCGTGTCGTGACGAGCGGGTGGTCGCGTATGGCGCGACGCCTGAACGGTCGCGATCTGTGGCGCGGCGCCCTGGCGGTCCTGGCCTTTTCGCTGATCAACACGCCGGTCAATGTCCTGACGGCCCAGGCGGACAATCCGGATGTATCGGCCTGGAAGCCCATGGTCTGGGAGGTGTCCAGCGCCATCACCCTGATGGCGGCGATCTGGATTCCCTGGCTGGCCGCCAGTCTGGCGCCGCCGGACGAGGCGGCGGGCGAGGGATGGCGGCCCAAGGCGCGGTTCGCCGGGATTCATCTGGCGGCGCTTCTGACCTTTTCGGCCGTGCACGTCAGCGGTTTCGTGGCGCTGAGAAAGCTGGGCTACGCCGTCATGGGGGCGGGCGCCTATCAGTTCGGCGACCGGTTCAGCTATGAGCTGCGCAAGGACCTGGTGACCTATGTCCTGCTGGTCGGGGGCTTCGTGCTGATCGCCTATCTGCGGCGGCGGCGCGATGAACCGGTGCGGCCGGTCAGTTTCGACGTCCGCGACGGGGCCCGCATCATCCGCGCGCCCCTGGCCGACATCCTGGCGGTCAGTTCGGCGGGGAACTATGTCGAGTTCCTGCTGGCGGACGGGCGGCGTCCGCTGATGCGCGCGACCCTGGCGGCGGTCGAGGCCGAACTGTCGCGGTTCGGCTTTGTGCGCGTCCATCGTTCGTGGCTGGTGAATGCAGAGCGCGTCACCGGCCTGCAGCCCGACGGCTCCGGCGACTGGACCGTGGAACTGGGGGCGGTCAACGCGCCCCTGTCACGCCGCTATCCCGCCGCCCTGGCGACCCTGCGGGGTTAGCCGATCAAGGCCAGCCATTCGTCCTCGGTCAGGACCTGGGCCGGTCGAGGTGATTTGCTTGCGGACAGGGTAAGCATTGCGCAATCCAGACGCGTTATTCTGGCAGCATGAAGAGGATGCTCTACGGTTCTATTCTGGTCGCTTTGGGCCTGGCAGCAGGGTGCGCCGCCCGAGCGCCTGCGCGGGCGGGTAATCCCGTGATCCTGCCTGGGCAGAGCGACTATCGTGTCGTTATGGAGGGGCGATCTTTAGTCGTCGGTTCAATTCGTCGGACCATCATGCATCGCGGCGACTGGAGCTTTTTTGAGGAAGTCTCCAACGGCGAGCGCCGCAGAACTCTTGAGAACGCAGATCGAAGCGTCGTCTGGTCAGCGCAATGGGACGCGCAGGAGGGGCACACGAGGATGTGGGCCAGCCACAATACGGCTTCAGCACCGACTGAGAAGCCAAGGATCGAACGAACGCCGGAAACGGTTCTCGGTCGGGACTGCCACTGGATCGACGGCAGGCCCGGCGTGCAGGATATTGGCCAGGCGCAATGCGTGACCGCCGATGGCCTGCTGTTGATTGAGGAAAATATTACCCGGGGACGGCTCTCGAGTGAATTACGGGCGGTCTTGATCACGGCAGGTCCCACACGCCTTGACGACTTGGCGCCGGGAGATGATCCGTTTGACCCCAAAACCTGGGGCTTCCCGATCCCCTGACGCCTATCCGCCGATTAATGCCAGCCATTCATCCTCGGTCAGCACCTGAACCCCGTGCTTCTCGGCGTCCTTCAGCTTGGAGCCGGCGCCGGGGCCGGCGACGAGGTAGTCGGTCTTTTTGGAGACGGAACCCGAGACCTTGGCGCCCAGGCTTTCGGCGCGGGCCTTGGCCTCGTCGCGGGTGAAGCGTTCCAGGGCGCCGGTGAAGACGACGGTCTTGCCCGCGACCGGAGTGTCGGATTTGGGCCGTTCGGCGTCGAGGATCTGGGTCAGCTCGGCCTCGAGCGCGGCGACGACCTGAAGATTGTGGGGCTCGTGGAAGAAGTGGGCCAGGGCCAGGGCGGCGACGGGGCCGACGCCGGTGACGCCGGCGATCTG
This sequence comes from Brevundimonas sp. GW821-FHT10A07, assembly GCF_059415785.1. Classification (NCBI taxonomy): domain Bacteria; kingdom Pseudomonadati; phylum Pseudomonadota; class Alphaproteobacteria; order Caulobacterales; family Caulobacteraceae; genus Brevundimonas; species Brevundimonas sp. GW821-FHT10A07. The sequence goes on along the minus strand of NZ_JBWKNX010000006.1, from coordinate 74,869 downwards.
GTTCAGGATTTCGGACGGGCCTTCCTCGTGCGCGATGCGGGCCAGTTCGACCAGGCCGGACCAGTCATTGGTCATCGTCGCCAGCGAACGGCGAGCGGGTGCGGCCATGCCGGGGAAGGCCTGGCTGATCTTCATGTCCATGGTCGCCTCGGGCCAGGGATCGGCGGCGGGGGGCGTCGCCTCGGCCATCAGGGTCAGGACTCGGGGCGATATGGCGTGGGCGGAGGCGAGGGCGGTCCAGGCGTCGGACGGCACGCCCGAGGCGGCCTGGAGACAGGCGGCCTTCAGCGCGGGCCAGGTTTCGAAGGCGCGGGCCAGGACGATGGAGGTCTGTTCGCCGATGTCGCGGATGCCCAGGCCGAACAGGAATCGGTCCAGCGAGATGACGCGACGGGCGTCGATGCCGGCGACCAGGTTGCGGATGCTGGTCTCGCCATAGCCGTCTTCGCGTTCCAGTTCCTTCAGCCGCGCCTCGTCGCGCGCCAGGCGGAAGATGTCGGCCGGCTCCTTGATCCAGCCGCGCGCATTGAAGGCGGCCAGCTGTTTCTCGCCCAGGCCCTCGATGTCGAAGGCGCGGCGGCCGACGAAATGCTTCAGCCGTTCGACGATCTGGGCGTCGCAGATCAGGCCGCCGGTGCAGCGGCGCTTGACCTCGTCGCCTTCGCGCACCGCCTCGGAGCCGCAGACCGGACATTTGTCGGGGAAGACATAGGGGACGGCGTCGGCGGGACGCAGGTCGGGGACCACGCCCAGGATCTGGGGGATGACGTCGCCGGCGCGTTGCAGGCGGACGGTGTCGCCGATGCGGACGTCCAGACGTTCGATCTCGTCTTCATTGTGCAGGGTGGCGTTCCTGACCACGACGCCGCCGACGGTGACGGGGTGGAGCCGGGCCACAGGCGTCAGGGAGCCGGTGCGGCCGACCTGGATGTCGATGTCTTCCAGCACCGTGGTCGCCTGTTGGGCGGGGAATTTGTGGGCGATGGCCCAGCGGGGGCTGCGGGCGACGAAGCCCAGGCGGCGCTGCCAGTCGAGGCGGTCGACCTTGTAGACCACGCCGTCGATGTCATAGCCCAGGGTCGCGCGGTCGCGTTCCAGCTCGCGATAGACGGCGATCAGGCCTTCCGCGCCCTCGACCCGACGCGAGCGGGCGTTGACCGGGAAGCCCCAGGCCTTGAGCTTTTGCAGGGCCTCCCACTGGGTCTCGGCGAAGTCGCTGGAGTGTTCGCCCCAGGCGTAGGCGAAGAAGTTCAGCGGGCGTTTGGCGGTGATCCGAGCGTCCTTCTGGCGCAGGGAGCCGGCGGCGAAGTTTCGGGGGTTGGCGTAGGTGCGGCGGCCCTCGGCCTCGGCGGCGGCGTTGAAGGCGGCGAAGGCGTCGTTTGGGGCGTAGACCTCGCCCCGGATCTCGATCCGGTCGGGCCAGTCGTCCCCGGCCAGGGTCTGTTTCACATCGGCGATGGTGTTCAGATTGGCGGTGACGTCCTCGCCGGTGCGGCCATCCCCTCGTGTGGCGCCGAGGGTCAGTTGGCCGTCGACATAGAGGAGGTTGGCGGACAGGCCGTCGATCTTGGGCTCGGCGACGAAGGCGATGGGGTCGTCGGCCGGCAGTTTCAGGAAACGGGCGATCCGGGCGACGAAGTCGCGCACCTCGCCCTCGTCGAAGGCGTTGTCCAGCGACAGCATGGGCACGCCGTGGCGGACCTCGGCGAACTGGCTGGAGACGGCGGCGCCGACCTTGTGCGATGGGGAGTCGGGGCGGACCAGGTCGGGGAAGGCGGTCTCGACCGCCAGGTTCCGCGCGCGCAGGGCGTCGTAGTCGGCGTCGGAAATCTCGGGCGTCGCCTCATTATAGAGGGCGTCGTGGCGGGCCATTTCGGCGGCCAGCCAGGCCAACTCCTCCGCCGCGGTTTCGGCGGTCAGGTCTTCGACGGGCGGGAAGGGGGGAATCGCGCTGGACATGTCGTCGTCTCATTACCACGGGCTGACGCCGGGCGATCCGCACGCTAGGCTGAATCATCGTTTACGGAGTCGTCCATGCTGTCCGCCGCCGCCCGATCCCTTCTGCTCGGCGGATGCGCCGCCCTGGTCCTGGCCGGCTGCGTCGAGCCGATCAGTCCGCCTTCGCCCACGCCCGCCGTGCCTGCCGCCCAGTACGCCCAACTGCTGGACGACGTGCGGATCCTGGCGGCGGACGATATGGAGGGGCGGGGAACCGGCACGCCGGGCGGGGAGCGGGCGCGGGCCTATGTGGTGTCGCGACTCGAGGCGCTGGGCGTCGCGCCCGCGCCGTTCGGGCGGCTGCAGCCGTTCGAGGGGACGGGGCCGTCGCCGCAGGGGCCGGCTGCCTATCGCGGGGCCAATGTGCTGGGCCTGATCCCCGGAACCCGGGTGGGCGACCGCTACATTGTGGTCAGCGCCCATTATGATCATGTCGGCATGCACGACGGCCAGATCTACAACGGCGCCGACGACAACGCCTCGGGGGTCGCCACGATGCTGGAGCTGGCCAAACGGCTGAAGGCCCAGGCGCCGGAGCACAGCGTGCTGCTGGTCGCCTTCGACGGGGAGGAGCGGGGGCTGCTGGGCGCGCGCGAGTTCGTCAAGGCGCCGCCCGTGCCCCTGTCATCCATCGCCCTGAATCTGAACTTCGACATGACGGCGCGGGCCGAGACCGACGGGCATCTGTGGGTCACGGGCACATACCAGCACCCGAACCTGCGCCCGATCCTGGAGCCCCTGCCGGCGGTCGGCCCGGTCAGTTTCGCCTTCGGCAAGGATACGCCGCAGGACGAGGGGGAGAACAATTGGGTCTCGGCGTCGGACCAGGGCGCCTTCCACGACAAGGGCGTGCCCTTCCTCTATATGGGCATCGACTATCACCCCGATTATCACCGCCCGACCGATGACTTCGAGCGGATCAGGCCTGAGGTCTTCACTGCGGCGACCGAACTGGCCATCGCCGGCTTCCGCGCCCTGGACCGTTCGCTGGATCGGTGATGCGGCGTCTTCTGGTTCCAGCCCTGGTCTGTCTGGCGGCGCTTGCGGCTTGTGAGCGGCGCGACACCGCCCCGGCGTCCACGGCGACGGCGCCCGCCGCCACGGCGTCCTTCCAGCATCGGCTCGAAGGCGACATCTCGGGCGACTATCGGCCGGTGTCCGAACCGACACAAGGCTGGCGGGTCGAAAGCCTGTTCATTGGCCAGGCCTCGGCCCTGGAGGCGTGGGAAGCGGCGCAGAGGGGCGGCGCACCCTTGATCCTGACGCTGTCGGGGCCGGACGGCGCGGTGCAGATCACGCCGCGCGCCTATGACCTGACCGACGAGCGCCTGCATTTCGTCGGCGTCATGCCCGATGGGAGACAACTCGTTCTGGACGCCCGCATCGATCCCGGCGCACTGGCCACCGCACGCCGCAATCTGGGCGACCGCACCCCGGTGATCACCGGCGCCATGACGGTGAAGGGCCACAGTATCCCGTTCAACCTGGGCTGGTGGAACGGCGACTGATCGGACAGAAGCTCGGCGGCTGCGCCTCTGCAACCTCCGACATCGGACGTATTCGATGTGACGTATTGATCGGAAGGCAGATCAATCGTCGTAAAACAGATTCTATTTCTCCGCAAAATCTCCGCCGAACCTTCATACCGAGGCGCATGCGCCGTCACACAGCATCCCTAATGACTGGAGCCGGGCAGGAGGGACGATCACGTCATCACGGCCGGGCATGAGCTCGGTCGTCCCCTGTCATAGCTCTTTGACCAGACACGGTGGACTGACGATGACCGGCCTTCAGCTCAAGACCCTTCTCGTGACGGCGGCCAGCGCCCTCGCGCTCGCCGCCTGCGGCTCCGCCGAGGTGGCTTCGCCTGGCGAGGGCGATTTCGGCAACGGCGGCGGCGGCACGCCGACCACGCCGACGACGCCGACGCCCGGCACCCCCGCCGCCGACTGCCCCACCGGCCTGACCAACGTCGGCACCATCGCCAACGGCACTCTGCGCGTCTGCCAACTGCCGACCCAGGTTCTGGGCAACCTGACCCTGTCGGTTCGCGCAGGCACCATCTACGCGATCAGCGGCCGTACCGAAGTCGGCACCGACCGCGGCGTCGATCCGGCCTCGACCACGGGCACGCAGGGCATCCTGACGATCGATCCGGGCGTGAAGGTCTTCGCCTCCAACGGCGGCGACTATCTTCTGGTCAATCGCGGTTCGCAGATCTTCGCCGAAGGCACCGCCACCAACCCGATCGTTTTCACCAGCCGCCAGGACGTCGAGGGCACGACCACGCCGACCTCGCAAGGTCAGTGGGGCGGCATCGTTCTCGCGGGCCGCGCGCCTGCGGCTAACTGCCAACTGACCGCGCCGGTCACCTGCACCGGTCAGGTCGAGGGCACCAACGCCTTCTTCGGCGGCAACACCCCGGCCGACAACTCTGGCCGCCTGCGCTACATCCAGATCAAGTACTCCGGCTTCGAAATCGCGACCGGCAACGAGCTTCAGGCCCTGACCCTGGCCGGTGTCGGCTCGGGCACGACTCTGGACCACATCCAGTCGTACAACAGCTCGGACGACGGCATTGAAATCTTCGGCGGCAACGCCAACCTGAAGCATATCGTCATCAACGGCGCCGACGACGATGGTCTGGACACCGACACCGGCTGGCGCGGCGGCGCCCAGTTCGGCATCGTGACCCAGCGCGCCCCGAACTCGACCAGCCGTTCGGCCGGCTTCGAGTTCTCGTCCGCCCCGACCTCGACGCCTTACGCCTCGCGTTATCTGTCGCAGCCGAAGATCGCCAACTGGACCCTGGTCGGCCGGAACGCTCCGACTGACGCTCACACGGTCATGCACTTCGACACCGGCACCAACCCGAACCTGATCAATATCGTCGCCACCTCGACGACGGGCTCGGTCGCCGGCTGCTTCGACATCGCCGACGGCGACACCCAAACCAGCTTCGATAGCGGTTCGACGCCGTCGCTGCGTTCGATCTTCATGTCCTGCTCGGTTTCGTATCGTCCGGCCCACGTCGCCCGCTCGACGGCGGTCTTCACCAACGCCCGCAACACCAATGTGACGGCGCTGGGGACCTCGACCCTGACCGCTCCGGCCTCGGGCACGACCATCACGAACCAGAACCTGGCGTTCATCAACGGCGCCAATGAAAACGCCGTGACGGCGGTCGATCCGAAGACCGTCTACGGCTTCTTCGACAGCGTGACCTACATCGGCGCTGTGCGGAACGCTCAGGACACCTGGTGGCAGGGTTGGACCTGCGGCCTGACCTCCGGCTCGACCTGCTGACGATGACAGTTCCGGCGGCGACCATGAGGTCGCCGCCGGTTCTTCGCGTTTCCTGACCCCTTCAAGGCGCAGACCATGAATAGACTTACTCTGACCCTGAGCGGGGTCCTTCTCGCCACCAGTGCGCTGATCGCACCCGGCCTGGCGTTCGCCCAGACGGCCCCGACGACTTCCCCGACCGCGCAAACCCCGGCCGAACAGGTCGAGGAGCAGGCGACCGAAGTCGGCGAGATCGTCGTCCTGGGCCGTTATATTCCCGAACCCAACCGCGAGAGCTCCGAAGTCGCGGCCTTCCTGATGTCCGAGGATCTGGAGCGCACCGGCGACAGCAACGCCGCCGCCGCCCTGACCCGCGTCACCGGCCTGTCGATCGTCGAGGGCCGGTTCATCTACGTCCGCGGACTGGGCGAGCGTTATTCCTCGGCCATGCTGAACGGTTCGCCCCTGCCCAGCCCCGAGCCGCTGCAGCGCGTCGTGCCCCTGGACCTGTTCCCCTCCAGCATCCTGGACGGCGTGACGGTTCAGAAAACCTATTCGCCGAACTTCCCCGGCGAGTTCGGCGGCGGCGTGATCGATCTGCACACCATCGACGCCCCGAACGAACCCTTCTTCAACATGAAGCTGTCGCTGGGCGGAAACACCGAATCCACCGGCAAGGAAAACCTGATCTATTACGGGTCGCGCACCGACTTCACCGGCTTTGACGACGACACCCGCGAAGTGCCCGGCGCCATCGCCATCGCCTTCGACCAGGGCAAGCAGATCAACAGCGCCAACTTCACCGCCGACCAACTCCAGACCATGGGGCAGTCGCTGGTCAATGCGCCGCTGCGCCTGCTGCAACGCGAAAAGACGCCGATCGACGGTGGTGTGGAACTGGCGGGCGGCTTCTCGCAGGACACGGGTTTCGGCACCCTGGGCCTGATCGCCGTCGCCGGATACGACAACAGCTGGCGCGCCCGTGGCGGCGTCCAGGAAGAGGGCCAGTTCCAGGGCGAAGTCCTGGTGCCGGTTTCAACCTATGACGTCGACTCGAACCAGAACGACATTCGCCTGAACTTCCTCGGCGGTCTGTCGCTGTCGAACGCCGACCACGAGGTCAAATGGACCAACCTGTACGTCCGCAACACGACCAAGGAAGCCCGCTCGGTGGCCGGTCCGGACTTCGACGCCGGCGGCAGCGTCATCCGCAACGACTATACGGAATGGTTCGTGCGCCAGCTTTGGAGCAGCCAGCTGGCCGGCGAACATCAGTTCATGGATGGCGCGCTGGAGATCGACTGGCGCGCGGCCTATGCCAAGACGTCGCGGGACGCGCCCTATGAGTCGCGCTTCCAGTACGGCGTCAATGCGAACGGCGACTACATTCACAACGTTCAGGGCAATCTGATCTCGTTCAGCGAACTGGACGACGATATCGTCTCCGGCGGCGTGGACGTGGCCTACACCCTGCCGCTGTCCTCGGCGCGCGAAGCCGTCATCAGCGCCGGCGTCGCCACCCTCGACAACAACCGCGAAGCCAGCCGCCACGATCTGCAGTTCGAAGCCGTCAACGGCCTGACCGATAGCCAGCGCCTGTCGCGCATCGACTATCTGTTCTCGGACTACAATATCAATCCGACGACGCTGCAGCTGCGTGAAATCGCCGGCAGCAACGGCGCCAGCGCCTATGACGCCGAGCTGAAGGTCAACGCCGCCTACGCCATGGTCGATGCGGAAATCATCCCGCTGGTCCGCACCACGGTCGGCGTCCGCTTCGAAGACGGTCAGCAGAGCGTCACGCCGCGCGACGTGTTCGGCGGAACCTCGACCTACGAGGCCACCGAGATCGAAGAACAGTATTGGCTGCCTTCGCTGACCGCGACCTGGAACTTCGCCGAGGATCAGCAACTGCGCTTCGGCGTGTCGCAGACGATCGGCCGTCCGCAGTTCCGCGAACTGGCGCCCCAGGCCTATACCGATCCGGAAAGCGACCGCATCTTCATCGGCAACCCCTATCTGGTGGACACCGAACTGCTGAACCTGGACGCGCGGTACGAATGGTACTTCGCCCGCCAGCAGTTCATCACCGCCGGCGTCTTCTACAAGGACATGGACAAGCCGGTTGAATCCGTCATCGTCGAAGTGGGCAACCAGCGCCAGCAGTCGTATCTGAACGCGCCCAAGGCGACCATCATGGGCGCCGAGGTCGAGGTGAAGAAGTACTTCGAGTTCCCCGACCAGACCATGAGCTTCATCGCCAACAAGCGTTGGCTGGTGCAGGCCAACTACACCTACTCGGACTCCGAGGTTAAGGTGGGCGAGGGCGACACCGTCCTGACCCTGGGTGGGGCAGGTGCGCCGGAACAGGCGTCCTTCTTCATTCAGGACGGCAGCCGTCTGCAAGGCCAGTCGGACCATGTCGCCAACCTGCAACTGGGTTGGGAAGACGATACGGCCCGCTCGCAGGCGACGATCATCGTCAACTATGTCAGCGACCGGATCACCGCCCGCGGCGCTGGCACCGGCGCGAGCCGCGAGCCTGACTTCATCCAGGAGCCCGGCGTGTTCCTGGACTTCGTCTATCGCAAGGACTTCACCGTCATGGCCCGCGACATGGGCTTCGCCCTGGAACTGCGGAACCTGCTGGGAACCGAGTTCGACGAATACCAAGAACTGGGCAACAAGATCCGGGTCAACAACTACGACCTGGGCCAGAGCGCCTCGGTCAGCCTGACCGCCCGCTTCTGATCTTGAAAAACAACTGACGCGTTTGCGACCGGGAGGCCTTGGCCTTCCGGTCGTTTTCGTTCTTGAATGATCCGTATAGATCGCATCTGTCACCAGATGTTCTTCGTGTCTTCACACTTCGGTGCGGCCCGCATACGGACGATTAGTCTAGATCGCGGGATGGCCGTCGGGGTCGGAACAGGCATGGCGTCGTGATCGCGGCTATCCGTAGTTTTAACGTCTCTTCGGTGACCGACCGTATGCGTCGTCTGCCGCTGCGTCGCATCGTCGAGGTCGTGCTGATCCTGCTGCTGCTGGTTCAGACGGGGCGGCTTGTCTGGCTGTTCGCAGGACCTCAGCCGAAGCCCGAACCGGCCGGCGCCACGGCCCCGGCGGGGCCGGTGGACATGAGTATTCTGTCGCGTTTCGACGCCTTCTTCCGCACAGGCGGGCAGGGCGCCCTGGCCGGCGCCTCGGGCGCGGACGCCAGCCAGATGCGGCTGTTCGGCGTGCGCGCGGGCGGCGTCGGCGGCGGATCGGCCATCATCGGTCTTGCGGACGGGCGTCAACTGTCTGTCGGCGTCGGCGAGGAGGTCGAGCCCGGCCTGGTCTTGCAGGCGGTGGGGGCGGATTTCGTCACCCTGGCGCGGGGCCAGTCCCTGAGCCGTCTGGAATTCGCCGACACGCCCGCCGGGGCCGCTGCGCCGCCCCCGCCGCCGTCGACGCCCCAGGTCGTGGCCCCGCCGACCGCCGCGCCCGCCTCGTCTCAGGGCGCGATCGTCGATCCTCAAAGGCTGATGGCCCAGGCCGCGCTGCGGCCCCGGATCCAGGGGCTGGGCGTCAACGGCTTCACCGTCTCGTCAGCCGGCAATGCGTCCGAGCTGCTCAGCGCCGGGCTCCAGTCGGGCGACGTCATCCTGTCCGTCAATGGCGTGGCGCTGAACAGCCCCCAGGCCATCGGCGCCCTGCGCGGCCAGCTGGCCAGCGCCCCGTCCGCCGACATCCAATATGAGCGCGCGGGCGAGACGCGCACCACCACCATAAGGACGCGTCCATGACCGCCTCTCTGCGCAATCGCCTGAAGCGTTCCGGCGTCGGCGCCCTCGCCGCCGTCCTGGCCCTGCAGGCCCCTCTGGCCGCCGCGCCCGTCATGGCCCAGGAGGCGCGCCAGACCCTGAACGTCCAGGGCGCCGACATCCGCGCCTTCATCCAGGACGTGGCCCGCACCACCGGCCGCACCTTCATCGTCGATCCGGCCGTGACAGGAACGGTGACGGTGACCAGCGATCGGCCGCTGGGCCGCGCCCAGATGTTCGAGGTCTTCCTGTCCACCCTGCGGGCCAACGGCCTGGTCGTCACCCCGACCCAGTCGGGCGCCTATCGGATCAGCCCGGCCCAGGGCGCGGCCCAGGGGCCGTCGACGGTCGGGGCCGAACGTTTCTCGACCGAGGTGTTCCAGCTGCGCAACATCGACGCAGCCTCGGCCGCCGAGACGATCCGGCCGCTGGTCGGGGCCCAGGGCCAGGTCCTGGCCAATCCCGGCGCCAACAGCGTGGTTGTCGCCGATTTCGCCGACAATCTGGCCCGTATCCGTTCGCTGATCGGCCGGATCGACGTGGACCGGTCCAGCTATGAGGTGGTGGCGCTGGAAAACGCCTCGGCGCGCGAGATCGCCGGGGTGTTGCAGCAGGTGATGGCGGCGCCGAGCGGCGGCGGGCAGGGGATGGTCACCGTCACGGCGGTGGAAAGCTCGAACTCCATCGTCCTGCGCGGCGACGGCCAGGCCCTGGCCCGCGTGCGCGGCCTGATCCATGACCTGGACGGCCGCTCGCGCGCCAGCCAGGACGTGAACGTCGTCTTCCTGGAACACGCCAACGCCGAGCAGCTTCTGCCGGTGCTGCAGCAGGTGGTGGGCCAGCCGGTCACGGCCTCGACGGGCGCGAGCCAGGGCTTGCGCACCGCCCCGACCGGATCGACGAACGGCGCGTCGAGCGGCCTGTCGCGCGCCGCCTCCAGCCTGGGCGGAGCGGACGCGGACCGCGGCGCCATCGGTTCGTCCACTGTCACCGCGACCGGACAGCGCGCCACCATCGCCCGCTTCCCCGGCGCCAACGCCCTGGTCATCGCCGGGCCGGCCGACATGCAGCGGACCCTGGCCGACGTCATTCGGCGGCTGGACGTGCGCCGCCAGCAGGTGCTGATCGAGGCCATCGTGGTCGAGCTGAGCGACAACGCAGTGCGCGAGCTGGGCGTCCAGTGGCTGTACGGCGGCGAGAACGGCGTCGGTCTGACCAACTACACCGCCAACGCCACCCCGCTGGTGAACATGGCCGGCGGCGCCTATGCCGGGCAGCTGGACAAGGACGATCCGCTGCGGGAACAGCTGCAGACCCTGGCCCTGAACAGTCTGGTGGGCGCCAACGGCTTTATCGGCGGCGCCGGGGTCGAGGTCGGCGACGGCCTGTTCGGCTTCATCATCAATGCGGCCAAGACCGACAAGGGCTCCAACCTGCTCCAGACCCCGTCGATCATGACGCTGGACAACGAAGAGGCGACCTTCCTGGTCGGGCAGGAGGTGCCGATCACGACCGGCCAGACCCTGCTGGACGGCAATTCCAACCCCTTCACCACGACCGACCGCAAGGACATCGGCGTGCGGCTGACGGTCAAGCCGCAGATCAACGCCGGCGGCTCCATCACCCTGACGCTGCGCCAGGAGGTGTCGGCGATCAACGGCGGGCTGACCCGTGGCGCGACGGACCTGGTGCTGGACAAGCGCGAGCTGCAGACGACCCTGGTGGTCGATGACGGCGACATCGCGGTCGCCGGCGGCCTGCTGGACCAGAACGACATCATCTCGACCGACAAGATCCCCGGCCTGGGCGACCTGCCGGGCGTCGGCGCCCTGTTCCGGTCGAACAGCCGTCAGCGCGGGCGGACCAATCTGATGGTCTTCCTGCGTCCCACCATCGTCCGCACCCGCGAGGAGGCTCAAGGCCTGGCCGCCGATCGCTGGGGCTATATGCGCGACCAGCAGCAGGCGGTGCAGCCGGATCGCGAGCCCAGCCTGGACGCCCTGGTGCGGGACTATATGCGGACCCAGGCGCCGGCCGCCCCGGCGACGGGCCAGCCGATGGTGATCGCCCCGACTGGAGTGAGCGCCCCCGTCGCCCCGGTCGAGGCCGCGCCCCTGCCGCCGACCGGAAACTGATCCCATGATCACCCTGGTCAGCCCCAGCCTGCCCTATGGATTCGCCAAACGACACGGCGTCCTGCTGCTGGACGCCGGCGAGGTGGCGCGGGTGGGTCTGCGCGAGGGGGCGGATCCCAAGGCCCTGATTGAGGCGCGGCGCGTCCTGGGGCGCCCCCTCGCGGTCGAGGCCCTGAGCCAGGCGGCCTTCGACCGCCAACTGTCCGAGGTCTATGCCGGCGACCATCTGGCGGCGACCGACGGCGACGATCTGGACATGCCGGCCGGGCTGGACAGTCTGATCGACGACATCCCGGCGGCGGCCGATCTGCTGGATACGGCCGACGATGCGCCGGTGATCCGGCTGATCAACGGGATCATCGCCGAGGCGGTGCGGACCGGCGCGTCCGACATCCACCTGGAGACCTATGAGAGCGCCCTGCTGGTGCGAATGCGGATCGACGGTGTGCTGCGCGAGGCCCTGAGCCTGAACCCGCGCATCGCCCCGCTGCTGGTGTCGCGCATCAAGGTCATGGCGCGGCTCGACATCGCCGAGAAGCGCGTGCCGCAGGACGGGCGCATCCCCCTGGCCCTGGGCGGCAAGACGCTGGACGTGCGGGTCTCGACCCTGCCGTCGCGCGGCGGCGAGCGGGTGGTGATGCGGATTCTGGACAAGGATCAGGCGGGCCTGACCCTGGACCGTCTGGGCATGGCGCCCGACGCCCTGGCCGCCTTCCGCGCCGCCCTGGCCGAGCCGAACGGCATCATCCTGGTCACCGGGCCGACGGGCTCGGGAAAGACCACCAGCCTGTACGCCGGCCTGGCCCTGCTGAACGACCAGACGCGCAACATCCTGACGGTCGAGGATCCGGTCGAATACGCCATCGACGGCGTCGGCCAGACCCAGGTCAACACCAAGGTCGGCATGACCTTCGCGGCGGGCCTGCGCGCCATCCTGCGCCAGGACCCGGACGTGGTCATGGTGGGCGAGATCCGCGACGTGGAGACGGCGGGGGTCGCGGTCCAGGCCGCCCTGACCGGCCACCTTGTGCTGTCCACCGTCCACACCAATGACGCGGCGGGGGCGGTGACGCGGCTGCGCGACATGGGGGTGGAGCCCTTCCTGCTGGCCTCGACCCTGCGGCTGATCGTGGCCCAGCGGCTGGTGCGGCGCCTGTGCGACCATTGCCGCACGCCCGAGATCGCCGACAAGAAGACGGCGAAACTGGTCGGCGCCAAGGCGGGTGTGCAGGTCTGGCGCCCGCACGGCTGCGCCCATTGCGGCAATACCGGCTATGTCGGTCGGATCGGCCTGTACGAGGTGCTGAAGATCGACGACCGCGTGCGGCGTCTGATCGCGGCCGAGGCGGACGAGGACGCCGTGGTCGCCGCCGCCTTCGCCGGAGGCGGAACCCTGACGGAACGCGCCCGCGCCCTGGTGCTGGACGGCGTGACCTCGGTCGAGGAGGCGGTGCGCGTCGCCCGCCAGGAGACGGCGACCGATCCGGCGGAGGCGGCCTGATGGCGGCCTTCGACTATGTGGCCGTCGATGCGGCGGGGCGGACGGTTTCCGGCGCCGTCACCGCTTCGGACGAGGCGGCGGCGCGCGGCTGGCTGACCAAGCGCCGGCTGATGCCGCTGGAGCTGACGCCGGCCCGGATCGCGGCGCGTGCCGAGCGGACGAGCGGCGCCGGCCGGGGCGACCGCCTGAACGCCAAGACCCTGGCCCTGACGACGCGCCAGCTGGCGACGCTGATTTCGGTCTCGCCGATCGAAGAGGCCCTGCGCACCCTGGCGCTTCAGGCCGATCGGCCGGTGGTGCGGCGGGTGCTGGAAGGCGTGCATGCAGGGGTCATGGAGGGGCGTCGCCTGTCCGACGCCATGGCCTTGCAGGGCCAGGCCTTCCCGCCCCTGTACCGGGCCATGGTTTCGGCCGGGGAACAGTCGGGCGCGCTTCAGCCGATCCTGGAACGTCTGGCCGACGGGCTGGAGCGGGATCAGCAGGTGCGCGGCAAGGTGATCACCGCCGTGGTCTATCCCAGCGTCCTGGCCGTGGTCGCTCTGGGCGTGATCGCCATTCTGATGACCTTCGTCGTGCCCAAGGTGGTCGATCAGTTCGAGAGCATGAACCAGACCCTGCCGCTGCTGACGCGGCTGGTGATCGGCGTGTCGGATCTGATGCGGAACTGGGGCTGGCTGTTCCTGCTGCTGCTGGCCGGGCTGATCGTCGCGGGCGTGGTCGCGCGACGCCGACCCGAAATCCGCCTGCGGATCGACCAGACGATGCTGAGGCTGCCGGTCATCGGCCGTCTGACGCGGGACCTGCATGGGGCCAGGATGGCGCGCACCCTGTCGACCATGATCGCCGCGGGCCTGCCGGTGCTGGAGGGCCTGACCATCACCGCCCGCACCGTGTCCAACATGGCCCTGCGTCAGGCGACGGAATCCATGGGCGAGGCGGTGCGCGAGGGCGGGGGCCTGTCGGCGGCCATGCGCCGCGCCGACGTCTTTCCCCCGCTGCTGGTCTATATGACCGCCTCGGGCGAGAGCAGCGGACGGCTGGAGCCGATGCTGGAACGGGCCGCCGACTATCTGGAACGTGAGTTCGCGACCTTCACCGCCGTGATGCTGAGCCTGCTGGAGCCGGCCATCATCGTGGTCATGGGCGGGGTGGTCGCGATGATCGTCCTGTCGATCCTGCTGCCCATACTTCAGATCAACACCCTGGCGATGGGGTGAGGAGAGTTTAGTGATGACGTCAGAAAATCAGAACAAGCGTAAGAAGCGTCAGGGTTTCACCCTGGTCGAACTGATGGTGGTCATCGTCATCATCGGCCTGCTGGCGACCGTGGTGGCGCTGAATGTCCTGCCCAGCCAGGACCGGGCCATGGTCGGCAAGGCCAAGGCGGACATCTCGGTTCTGGAGCAGGCGATCGAGACCTATCGCCTGGACAATCTGAACTTCCCCACCGACCAGCAGGGGCTCGAGGCCCTGGTGTCCGCGCCGGCCGGCCTGGCCCAGCCGGAACGCTATCGCCAGGGCGGCTATGTGCGTCGCCTGCCCGAAGATCCGTGGGGCAACCCCTACCGCTATCGTCGCCAGAGCGCGCACGGCCAGCAGTTCGACGTCTTCTCCCTGGGGGCGGACGGCAAGGAAGGGGGCGAGGGCAATGACGCGGACCTCGGCAACTGGCAGGGCTAGGCTTCAGCGTCGCCGTTCTGGATTCACCCTGGTCGAGCTGATGGTCACGGTGGCCGTCATCGGATTGGCGGCCGGGGCGGTCGCCCTGTCCTTGCCCGATCCCCGCCCGGCCGTGGGTCTGGAGGCGGAGCAGTTCGCCGCCCGGCTCTCGCGCGCCCGCGAGGAGGCGATCCTGACCAATCGGCCGGTGGCGGCGGATGCGGACACGGCCGGCTATGGTTTTTCCAGTTTCGACGGCGCCGTCTGGACGCCGCTGAACGGCGTCTTCATCGCCCGCACCTGGGGCGAGGGCGTCGCGGCGCCGGCGGACCCTGTGCGCATCGTCTTCGATCCCACCGGCGTGGCTGACCCCGCCCGGGTCCGCCTGACCCGCGACAACCAGTCCCGCACCGTCACGGTCGACGGCGCGGGCGAGGTGTCGATCCATGATTGATTCCGCCTCAGCAGCGCGTGGTCGTCCGGCCGGCGGCAGGGCTCGACACGCCCGCGCCGGGTTTACGCTGATCGAAATGCTGGTGGCCCTGGCGGTGTTCACCCTGGCGGCCATGGCCCTGTTGAACCTGTCCGGCGAGAGCACCCGTTCCGCCGTGCGCGTCGAGGCGCGCACCCTGGGCGGTCTGGTGGCCGAGAATGTCGCGGCCGACGCCATGATCGCGCCCAGCCTGCCGGTGGGCGAAGTCAGCGGCGAAACCCAGATGGCCGGCCGCGTCTGGCGCTGGCGTCGCGTCGTCACCGGGACCGAAGTCCCCGGCATGGGTCGGATTGACGTGCGGGTCTTCACCGACGAGGGCCAGGTGGCCGACCGCGTCCTGTTCCGGGCGGCCGGGGCATGAGGGCGCCGCGCACGAAGTCACGGGAGGGGCGGGCGGGGTTCACCCTGGTCGAGGTCCTGGTCTCGCTGGCCATCTTCGCCCTGCTGGCCGGGGCCGGCGCCCTGGTGCTGAGCCAGACCATCGACGCCAAATTCGCCATCCGCGCCGAGACCGACCGCATCGGCGATCTGCAACGGACGCGCGCCCTGCTGAAGGCCGATCTGGCCCAGGCGTCGCCGCGTCGCACGCGCGGCCCGACCGGCCGGCCCCTGCCGCGCGCCCTGATGGGGCAGGAGACGCCCGGCGATCCCATTCTGGTCCTGGTTCGCAACGGGTGGTCCAATCCGGACGCGGCGCCGCGCCCGTCGCTGCAAAGGGTCGAATACCGGGTGGTCGAGGGGCGGCTGGAGCGGCGCGTCTCTCCCTATCTGGACGGCGCCCGCGCGGGGCCGCCCCAGGTGTTGTACCGCGGGGTCAAGGACGCGACCGTCACCTTCATCCAGAATGGGTCGGAGGCGCCGGCCTTCATCTCGACCAGCGACCGGCCGCTGCCGGACGCGGTGCGGATCGTCATGACCCTGGACGGTTTCGGCCGCCTGGATCAACTGTTCCTGGTCGCCGCCGCATGAGACGGCTGCGGGGATCGCGCGAGGGCATGGCCCTGCTGACGGTGTTGCTGCTGGTGGCGGTGATGGCGGTCGTGGCGGTCGCCATTCTGGACGACGTGCGCTTCTCGGTGCGCCGCACCACCAACGCCGAGACCCAGGCCCAGGCCCAGTGGTACGCCGCCGGCGCCGAAAGCCTGGCGCGGCGCCAGATCGCCGACCTGGTCAAGATCGATCCCGCCCGCACCCCGCTGGAGCCGCGCTGGAACGGCCGGGTGCTGGAGTTTCCGGTGGAGGAGGGCGCGATCCGCGCCGTCGTCACGGACGGCCAGGCCTGTTTCAACCTGAACAGCCTGGTCTTCGGCCAGAACGAGGACCTGTTTCCCCGCCCCGAAGCCATGACACAGTTCGTCGCCCTGGGCGCCGCCCTCGGCCTGTCGCGCGCCCGGATGGCCGCTGCGGCCGCCGCCCTGACCGACTGGATGGACAATGACGCCGAGGCTTCACCCGGCGGGGCCGAGGATGCCCGTTACGCCGGCCTGTCCACGCCGTATCGCACCGGCGGCGTCATCCTGGCGGACGTCAGCGAGATGCGGGCGGTCGCCAATATGGACGACGCCCTGTATCGGCGGCTGCGCCCCTATGTCTGCGCCCTGCCGGCGACCACCCAGACGACGCTGAACATCAACACCCTGAGCCCGGCCGAGGCGCCCCTTCTGGTCATGCTGACGCGCGGCGCCCTGGGGCTTCAGGGCGCGCGCGCCGCCATCGCCGCCCGCCCGGCGCTGGGCTGGTCCAGCGTCGACGCCTTCTGGAGCCAGCCGGCGCTCAAGGGTTTCACGCCCGATGATGAGACGCGCGGGAGAGTCTCACTGTCGACGCGCTATTTCGATCTTCGGGTCGATATCGACTATGGCGGCGCCCACGCCGTCCGCACCGCCCTGATTCACGCCGCGCCGGACGGCGGCGTGCGTACTGTCATTCGCCGCTGGACCCCTGAAGAATGAGCCAGACCCGTATCGTCATCATCCCCCCGGCGGCCTCGATGCCGGCGCCCTTCCTGACGTTCGACGCCGGGGGACGCGTGCTCCAACGCGGCTCCCTGCTGCTGGAAGACTCGGCCCCGACGCTCGATGTCCGCACGGTGGCCGTCGCTCCCGGCGCCGATGTCCTGGTGCGTTGGCTGGACCTGCCGGTCGGCGGGACGGCCCAGGTGCGGGCGGCGGCGCGCTGGGCCTTGAAGGACGATCTGGCCGGCGATCCCGAGCGCACGGTCGTGGCCCTGGGGCCGGTCGCGGGCGAGGGGCCGCGTCTGGTCGCCGCCGTGGGCGCGGGTCTGCTGGAGGCGTGGATCGACTATCTCGCCGCTCTGGGCGTGACCCCTGTCGCCATAGTGCCCGACTGTCTGATCCTGCCGGCGCCGGCCGACGACGCTCTGAGCGCCGCCGTCTTCGGGGCCGACATGGGGCTGCGCAGCGCGCATTTTGCGGCCACGGTCCAGTCCGATCTGGTCGAGGCGGTGGCGGGCGGGCGCCCCCTGATCCGCATGGACGATCCCGAGACGCTGGAGCGGCTGCTGGCGGCCGCAGCGGCGGCGCCGGCCGTCGATCTGTTGTCGGGCCTGGAGCGCAAACGCGAGGTTCGGGCGGGCGGCTGGCGGCTGGCGGCCGGTTTGGCGGCGGCTCTGGTGGTGTCGCCCCTGATCCTGACCCTCGCCGCCGGCGCGCGCGATCAGGTCGCCGCCGACCGGGCCGAACGCCGGACCCTGGCCCTGATCACCGAAACCCTGCCCGACGCCGCCCGCGCCAGCGATCCGATGGAGGCGGCGCGTCGCCAGATCGCCGTGGCCCCGCCGCCGGGCGGACTGGCCTCGGTCAGCGCCGCCCTGTTCGCCGCCGTGGAACAGGTCGAGGGCGCGGAGCTGGACAGTCTGAGCGCCGATCCCGGCCAGGGGGTGCGTGCGACCGTCAGCTATCCGGCCTTTTCGGATCTGGAGACCTTGCGGACCGCCCTGGCCGCCTCGGGCCTGGCCATGTCCGACGCCTCGACCGTCGAGGACGGCGGGCGGGTGGTCAGTGAAATCATCGTGGGAGGCGCCGCATGAACGGCCTGATGTCTCAAGCCGCCGCCTGGTGGGACGGTCGCACCCTGCGCGAGCAGCGGATGCTGGCGGTGATGGGGCTTGCGATCGCCGCCGTTCTGGTCTGGCTGCTGATCGTTCGTCCGGCCTGGGCCTGGCGGGCCGATGCGGCCGAGGCGCGGGCTGTGGCCGAGGCCGATCTGGCCCTGGTTCAGACGGCGACGGGTCGCATGGTGCGGACAGACGCCGCGAGCAGCGACGTCGATGTCTCTGCGGTGGTCGCCGAGGTCGGTTCGATCACCGGGGTGACGCCGGTCATGGGCATGTCGCCGGACGGCGGCCTGGGCTTCAGCCTGACCAATGTCTCCAGCGCGGCGGCCTTCGGCTGGCTGGCGGCCCTGCATGACCGCAAGGTCGAGGCCACGACGCTGAACGTCGTCGAAAACGCCGATGCGACGATCAGCGTCGAGGGCGCGCTGGCGCCCTCGACCTGAAGCCGGATCAGGGCCGGGCGGCGCGCAGGGTCTGGAGTTCGCGCTGGGCCTGGATGAAATCCGCCTGGAAGTCAGGGTCGGCCTTCAGGCTGGCCACCAGGGCGGCGCCGACGACCCGGCCGGCCTCGACGTCGCTGGGGTAGTGGACGCCGCAGATGACCCGGCTGTCGCCATAGGCCAGGCCGCGCGCCAGGATCTCGTCGGCCTTGTCCGGCGCCATTTCCGACAGGACCAGGGCCCAGGCCCAGCCCAGGGCGGCGTGGCCCGACGGATAGGAGCCGCTGGCCGTCAGCCAGGGCTGGGGCGCGATACAGGTGGCCGCCGGTTCGGCGACGAAAGGCCGGGGGCGGCGGGCGCCCTTCTTGACCGGGGTCTGGATCGTTTCCAGGTCGCCCAGCATCCGGCCCAGCAGACGGGTCAGGGTCGGCACGCGCTCGGGGTCGAAGGTCACGCCCAGGGCCGGGGCGAAGACACGCGGGGCCGAGGGGGTCTCGATCTCATTGTCCGCCTGGGCCATGGCCCAGCGCGCACTGCCCTCGAGAGCGCGGGTCGAGCGATAGGTCTCGATATCGGCCTGTTCACGCAGGGATCCGGCGGCGGGCGGCGGCGGCAGGAACCGGGCGGCGTTGGGCGCTGCATCAGCGGACAGATAACCGTGGGGATGATCCTGGAACCCGGTCCAGAACACCGGCGCCGTGTCCGGTGTCGCGGCGCAGCCGCTCAGGGCCAGACACAGGACCGCCAGGCCGCGACCGGCCGAGGAAAGAAGGGGCATTTAGACTACGCTTATCAGACTGTGGGGAAATCAGGCGGCGACGGCGCCGGGACGGCCGTCCTCGACCACCCAGCTGTTCAGGGTCGAGACCGTAGCCTTGGGATCGCGCACGTCGGAGATGGCGCGATAACGGGTGTTCATCCGGTCGCGGTCCATGTCGATGGACATATAGCCCCGCACCCGGCTGTCGAAGAATTTGATCTGCGGGTTATTCGGCATATTCGCCATCAGGGCGTCATAGGGCGGGCCGGACGACGAGATCGAGGTGCCGACGAATTCGGTCGCCACCGTCGCGGATGACGGATCGGCGCTGACCCGCTTGACGTCATTGGTCCAGAACGAGTGGTAGTCGCCGCTCAGCACCACCGGATTGCGGGGCTTCAGCGTCGCCAGGGCGTCGGTCATCCGGTCGCGGGCGACGGGATAGCCGTCCCAGGTGTCGGTCCAGTAGCGGGTCTCGGCGTCGCCGTTCCCGAACCTCAGCCCCGCCATCACCAGATCCTGACCCAGGATGTTCCAGCGCGCCTGGGACCGGGCCAGGCCGTCGTACAGCCAGCGTTCCTGCTCGAAGCCCAGGAAGGTGCGGGCCGGGTCCAGCCGGTCGGGGCAGGCGGCGTCGGTGACCACCTGGCCCTTGCCGCCGTTGACGCCGTCGGCGCAGGCCTGTTTCGAGCGGTACTGCCGGCCGTCCAGCATGAAGAACTGGGCCAGCCGGCCATAGCGGAAGCCGCGATAGATCGGCATCTGCAGCCGGGCGTCCAGCCGCGTGCGGCGAATGGGCATGGCCTCGTAGAAGGCCTTGTAGCCGGCGGCGCGGCGCAGCAGGAAATCATTGGGCATGACGCCGGGTGTCTTGGACCAGACGCCGGAATAGTCGTCCTGAATCTCGTGGTCGTCCCACACCGCCAGACAGGGGGCGACGGCGTGCAGTCGTTGCAGGTCCGCGTCCGTCCGGTGCAGGGCGTACCGGTTGCGATAGCCCGCCAGGGTCGTCGCCTCTTCCAGTCCGTAGGGCCGCACCACATTGGCCGCCTGTGCGCCGGTGCGGGTGTATTCGTAGATATAGTCGCCCAGGAACAGGGTCAGGTCCGGCGCCTCGTCGGCCATATGGCCATAGGCGCTGAAATAGCCCGACTCCCAGTTCGAGCAGGAGGCGACGGCCAGACGTAGGCGGTCGACGTCGGCGTTCGGGGCGGGGGCGGTGCGGGTGCGGCCGACGGGGCTCTGCTGACCCTGGGCGGTGAACCTGTACCAATAGGGGCGGTCGGGGCGCAGACCATCGACCTCGATGTGCAGGCTGTGGGCGTCGGTGCGATCCGCCACGGCCTCGCCCGAGGCGACGATGCGGTTGAAGGCCTCGTCCGCCGCCACGTCCCAACGCACGGCGACCGGGCCGCCCATGCCGCCCAGGCCGTCCGGCGCCACCGGATCGACCGCCAGCCGCGTCCACAGGACGAAACCATCGGGGGCCGGATCGCCGCTGGCGACGCCCAGCGGGAAGACATAGGCCCCGCCCGCCTGGGCCTGAGCCCGGCCGAACCGCAAGACCAGGGGCGCGGCGACGAAGCCGCCGAGCAGAAGGCGGCGGTTCATCGGGGGGGCGGACTTCAGCAGCATGGGGGGCTTTCCAACGGGAGCAACGGATCGGGCGGACCGGCCTGAAGCCGATCCGCCCTGTCCTGGTCTTAGAAGTCCATCGACAGACGGACGGCGACCGTGCGGCCCGGTTGCGGCGAAGTGGTCGGGCGTGCCGATCCGTTGAAGCCGTTGCGCGTCTCTTCGTAATAGGTGTTGAAGAGGTTGCGCACCGACAGGCCGACCCGCCAGTTGGCGTTCGCGGGGCCGCCGGTGAAGTTGGCGTTCCACAGCCAGTAGGCTGGAATGATCGACGACGAGCTCGTCGAATACAGATCATCGCGGTAGTTGTAGTTGGTCTCGGCGCGCAGATCCAAACCGGCCATCTGCCAGTCATAGGCGATGGAGCCGCCGTAGTTCATCTTCGGGAAAGGCAGTTTTTCGCCCGCGCGGTCCGTGTAGATGATCACGTCCCACGGGCCGTTGGTCGGGTTGGCCGCAGCCGTGGCCGTCGTGTCGACCGAGTTGTACTCGTCATACTCGCCGTGCTTGTAGCTGATGTTCTGGCTGATGCTGAGCCCGATGATCGGGGTCCACTCAAACTCCAGCTCGGCGCCGTAGATGTGCGACTTGGGCACGTTGTCGATCTTGCCGACCCGGCCGGAGACACGGTCGTACAGGACTGTCTGCACCTGCTGGTTCTTGTAATCGTAGTAGAAGGCCGCGCCGTTCAGCCTCATCGAATGACCGAAGAAGTCGGATTTGACGCCTGACTCATAGGCGATCAGTTCTTCGGGGGCGAAGGGGGTGGCGGAGGTGGCGTTGTAGGTGGTGAAACCGCCGGACTTCACGCCGCGCGCGACGTTCGCATAGAAGAGCGAGTTGTCGCTGAGCGCGTACTCAAGCCCCAGCCGGCCGGTCACTTCGGACATGTCGGTGGAATAGGTGACGTCCGCGCCCGGCGTCGCGCTGAGGCGGTAGGTGCCGGGGCTGGTCAGGCTGCGCTCTTCGTATTCGTAACGCAGACCCAGGATCAGGTTCAGGCGATCCGTCGCCTGGAAGCTGTTGTTGGTGAAGACGCCGATCGATTCCACGTCCTGCTTGTAGGGCGTGTGGATGAGGGCGGTGATGCCACGAAACTCCGTATAGAAGCCGCCGTCGTTGCTTTCGTTCGAATAGTGAACGCCCGTCATCCACTTCAAACGGCCGTCATCGTTCGACGCGAGGCGCAGTTCCTGAGAGGCCGCCTTGATGTCGTTGTAGAAATAGACGTCGGACTCGCGCGCGCTGGTGCCGTCCCAGTCATTGTATTCCGAGCGGGTGAAGGACTGGTAGGCCGTGATCGAGGTCAGGTCCGCCCAGCCGAGGTCGGCGACGACCTTGGCGCTCAGGTCCAGGCCCTCATTGTCGCGGCCGGGCTTGTCGCCGACGCTGCGTCCGGAGATGGCGGCCAGTTGCGGCGACAGGGACCAGCCCGTGATCCGCCAGGCGGTGTCGGCCGGAATGGTGACCCCGCCCGCAGTCGTGTAGTCGCCCAAGAGGCGGAAGCCGAGGCCGTCGGACTTGTCGACCTGATAGGTGGCGCTGAGATCGACGGTGACGTCGTCGGTGGCGTCCCAGGTCAGGCGCCCACGCACTGCCGTCTTGTCGAGATCGCCCAGCTTCTGGCCGGTGTCGCGGTTGTACTGCCAGGCCCCGCCCTGTTCGGTGACGAAGGCCAGGCGGCCCAGCAGGCCCTCGGCGATCTGGCCCGAGGCGTAGCCGTCCAGCTTGTAGCGGTCGTAGGAGCCGTATTCAGCGGTGAAGCCGCCCGTGCGGTCAACGGTGGGAGCGTTGGTGATGATGTTGACGGCGCCGCCCGTGGTGTTGCTGCCGTAGAGCGTGCCTTGCGGGCCACGAAGGACTTCGAGGCGGGCGACGTCGAACAGCGCGCCTTGGGTGGTGATCGTATAAGGGTGCGCGACCTCATCCACATAGATGCCGACGGTAGAGGCGTTATTGCTGGAATATTCGCGTGCGCCGACGCCCCGGATACGGAACTGCGGCTGACCGCCGCCGAACTGGCTGTCCACTTCGAGGTTGGGGACTACGTTTTCGAGGTCGTTGACGACCGTGATGTTCTTTTCGTCCAGGTCCTGGCCGTTGACGACGCTTAGCGAGGCGCCGACGTCCTGGCTGCCCTGGGCCCGACGCTGGGCGGTGACGACGATGTCCTCGACCGTCGCCGACGGAGCCGAGGAAGATTGGGCGGCGGCGGGCAGGGCCGCGGCCAGGGCGAGTGCGGCGCTCGAGACGCCGAGGAGCAGACGATGCATTGCACGATCCATTGCGGGCGGCGCGCGCAGGCACCCCCTGCCGCACGGGCCGATCTGTTGATGATGCTGTCGAACAGCTGTTCGGTTCGGCGATTTGACGGGAGCGGCCCCTGGCGATGGGGAGGAAGGCTGGAGCCGCTGGCGTCCCGCAGAAAAACAACTGTTCGACAACGGTTCGGCATTAGGCGCGCCCTGCTAAGCTTTTATGACGCTTGTAGGAAGACTTTCTGTCAGGCAGCGCCCTGGCAACCTGAGGCTGGAAGTAACGCCCGTTCTATGCCTCTTGCTGCGCCACAAGCTGGGTCGCGGCGGTCTTGAGCGTCGCGCCCGACAGCGGAATCCCCGTCGCCGAGGCGACCAGGGCCTGGCCCTTGATCCAGAGCGCGAACCGGGTGGCGGCCAGTCGGGTCAGGTCGAAACGCGCCGGCCAGACCCCGGCGCTGTTGTAGAAGGTGCCGCCGCCCTCCGGTCCGCGCAGGACCATGGCGAGGTCCTGAAGCGGCGGATCGCGGCGGGCCTCCAGGCAGATGCTGGCGATCAGGCGGGCGTATCGGGTGTAGAATCCCTCGGCCTGAGGATCGATCGAGACGGTTGGCGTCATAAGCCTTTCCCAGGTCTCGAGCGTAGCCGCGGAAGGGTCCATGTCGGGACGCCGCCTCGCCAGATAATGGGGCAGGTCGCGGAACACGCTGTGCCACACCGCATCCACGACGAAGCGACGCATGTCCGGCCAATGATAGGCGATGGTGGATGTGGAGGTGCCGGCCACCAGGCTGACCGAGCGATTGGTCACGCCGGCCACGCCGCCGGCCAGGATCTGGTCCGCCGCGATGTCGAGCAGTTTGAGCCGCATCGAATCGACCTCCAGTCCCGCAGCCGGCGCCTGGGGCAGAACCAGGTGTTCGCGATACCAGAAGGTGGCCGGGGCGGGGCCGTCGTCTCGGCCCAGGGCTCGGTCGACCAGGGCGCCCAGGCCCTCGGCGCTGATGACCTCATAGTCGGTGCGGCCCAGAAGGGCGCCGGCGTAGAATTGTTCGGTGACGAGACAGGCGGTCAGGGGCGCCGCGAAATCGGCGGCGCCGGGGACGGTCGCCAGATAGGTCCGCCAGGCCGCCTCGCGCATCGCCTCCCAGCGTCGCATCAGGTCATGGCGCGCCTCGCCCAGGTCCGTGTCCAGCAGCAGGGCCTCCCAGACCCGAACAAAGCCGGCTTCGGCTGCGGCGCGGAGCCTCAGATAGCGCAGGACAAGGGCGAGCAGGGTGTCGCGGCTCGCCGGCAGACCAGCCACGGCGCCGAAGAAGCGCTGATGAAAAACGGCGTCCGCCTCCAGCGCATGTTCGCCGACCGCCAGGACCAGGCCGGACTTGGCGCCGAACAGGTTGACGATGACGGTCGTGCTCTTGCCGACGGCCTGGGCCAGGTCGCGCAGGGTCAGTTTGCGGAAACCCTGAGCGATCACTAGGTCGATGGCCGCCTCGATGATCCGCTGCGCGTCGGTCGATCTGGGTGAGGCTTGTCGCTGAAGCATAGGCGTCAATGGTCTGGCGAAGCCGCGATGTCGAGACCCTATGGAGGTCGTCAGACCCTCAGCCCAGGGTCAAGGTCCGCAGGCGCAGAAGCCGGTCTCCGGCCGTGATGAACAGGCTCCGGCCGTCTTCGCCGAAGGTGCAGTTCGCCGCAGCCCCGCCGGTGTCGATACGGCCCAGGCTGCGCCCCTCGGGCGTCAGCACATGTACTCCGCCGGGACCTGTGGCGAACAGATGGCCCGCGCGATCGACGGCCATACCATCCGGCAGGCCAGGATTGGACGGCCCGACCTGATCGGAGAAGTCCATCAGCACGCGCGGCTTCATCGCCGGCCCGGTTCGGCTCAGATCATAGGCCAGCAATAACGGGCGTTCGGGATCGGAGACCGCCACATAGAGGGCCCGCTGATCCGGCGACAGGCCGATCCCGTTGGGGAAGCTGAGACTGTCGTCCAACAGGGTCACGACGCCGTCGGGGTCCAGCCGATAGACGCCGTTGTACGCCGTCTCCTTCAGCGGCGACCGGTCCATGTCCTTCAGTCCATAGGGCGGATCGGTGAAGAAGATCGCGCCGTTGGACGCCTGGACCAGGTCGTTGGGCGAACTGAAGCGGGCGTCGCCATAGCGGGTCGCCAGCAGGGTCTTGGCGCGGGTCGCCAGATCGACGCGCGCAATGGCGCGGGCGCCATGATCGGCCATCAGGATCGAACCGCGGGGGCCGGCGATCAGACCGTTCGACCCTGGCTCTCGAAAGACAGACGCGTCCGGCCCGTCATAGCCCGACGGCTCCATGAAGACCGAGACGCCGTCCTTCTCGGACCAGCGATGAATCCGGTTCTCGGGCACGTCGCTGAACAGCAGATAGCCGCCGTCAGCGATCCATACCGGGCCTTCGGACCAGGTGAAGCCCGACGCGAGCGTCTCCAGCCGGGCGTCCGGGGCGATCAGGCGGTCCAGCGCGGGATCGTGACGGATCACGGGGGCGGCGGAGGCGGGGGCGCGGGCCGTGGCGCAACCGGCGCCGACGAAGCTTCCCGCGAGGCTTCCAGCGAGAACGAGACGACGAGAGAGGGTCAGGGCGAAACTCCGGGACAAGGGGAAGGGTTGGTATGGTTTCAGGGCGAGACGGCGCGGCGCGCAGGCTTCATGATCATCGGGCTTGTTTCAATCTGAACGGCCGACGCGTTGCGGGCTGAGCGCAAGTACTGGAGCTTTTTCCTGTCGCGACAAGCCATCATCCTGTCGCATCATCGAAGCGATGGCTGTCGGCGCCTTCCATATCAGCGGCAAACGTCGGCGAGGCCGTCAGGCGGCTTGACGACTCGGGTCGGACCAAGGCTAGCTTTCGCCATGGCAAAAGTCGCGATCAAGACGCCCCAAGGCGATAACCTCAATCCCGTAGACCTGCACGTGGGCCGGCGTGTCGCCGAACGCCGCCAGGCGTTGCGCTACAGTCAGGCTCAACTGGCCCAGGCGGCCGGGGTCACCTTCCAGCAGATCCAGAAGTACGAGCGCGGGAGCAATCGGATCGCCGCCTCGCGTCTGTGGGAGATCGCGGAATTCCTGAACGTGGATCTGAACTACTTCTTTGAGGGTCTGGGTTTGCCCGATGGACCCGAGGCGCGCATGGGCGGCGCACCCACGAAACAGACGGCCGAGATCGCCCGGCGGGCGCCCGAGCTGTCGGTGCGAAACCAGAAGCTCGTTCTGGACCTGATCCAGCAACTGGCCCGGGTTTCTGCAGAGACCGGCGCGGAAATCGATGTCTAGACTTCGGCTCGCTGTCCGTTGCGGACGGCGAGCCCTTTCGCGGATCGGACGCTAGGCGATGGGGCGACTGACGCGGCGCGAGATCGAATGCGTGCAACTGGCCGGCCTGAGACTGTCAAATCAGGAGATTGCAGACGTGCTGGGCATCACGCCCAGCACCGTGGCGAACTATCTGCAAAGCGCCAACGCCAAACTCGGCACCAGTCACCGGAGGGCGGCGGCCCAGGCGCTGGGCATTCAATACCCAGGCGCCGGAATGACCGATGCCGAACTGGCCGAGCGGCTGCCAGAACGACTGCGTCCGGCCGTCTCGCCGGGCGTGGGGAACCCGATCGATGACCGGCCCTGGGCGGCGCGCTTCTGGCGACCGCCTCCGGCGAACCGGCTCATCCGTCTGGGCGTCATCGTCGGCGCGACGGCGCTCTGGCTGCTCGTACTGGGCGGTCTGACGTCTTTGGTGATGACGATCTTCTCGACGCTCGACGCATGGCGGCCCTCTTAGCCGGGATCCTCGCCATGAATCACAAGACCGACTTCGCCAACTTAATCGCCAGACGACTTCAGACCGCTGAACAGGCGCTCGATCAGGCGCTCGCCGAAATCAGCCTTCTGACCCACGACATGACGCGCCACCGCGCCGGCGCCCGGTTCGCCGCCCAGGCGGGCCACCAGGCCCTGGTCGACGTCCAGGCCGCGGCCGGGGCGCTTGTCGAGGGGCGGTCCCGGCTCGTGGCCAGTCACGATCGACTGGCGCGCATCGCCCGCACGCTCGGCATAATCGTCACAGCCGGCGGACCGCTGGAGGGCAAGGATCAGCCCGCCGGCGGAGCGACGGCGCTGGCGCTGGCGCTGGACGCCTGATGCTCCAGGCGGGGCTGCTGATCATCAGTCTGGTCGCCCTGGCCGCCCCTGTCGTCTGGGGCGGTCGCGCCGACCGCTGGGCCGCCGTGCTTCTGCTGGCGGACATGGTGCTCAGCCCATTGGCGCAGCATCTGATGCTCGGCGATGTCCGCTGGGGCGTCGCCCTGGTGGATCTCGCCTGCGCGATCGGCCTGATCGGCCTGATCGGCCTGGCGTTGCGGGCGGACCGCTGGTGGCTTCTGTTCGCCGCTGGTCTTCAGGTCGCCGTCGTCCTGACCCATTTCGCCGCCCTAGGCCCCGCCTTCATCTATAACTGGACGGCCGTCACGGTCAGGCTTGCGACCTGGATCGCCTTGCTGATCGTGCTTCTGGCCGGCGCCTATGAAGCTCATCTGGTGCGCCGGTATCGATTGCTGCCTGGCGCGCCGGCCTAACTCACTCTTGTTGATTTCGCCGTCGCCCAGGGGCTGACGGCGAGGAGATTCCCCCATGGCCGAGAGCCACATGCCGACCTTCGCCGACCTGTTCGCCGAATGGGACATCCTTCGCCGGTTCGACGGCTTCCTGCCCGATGAATTTGCATCCTACGAAGCCTGCTGCGCGGCCGAGCGCGATTTTGAGATGCGGCTTGAGCGATGCGAGAGCCAGTTGCTCGCCTGCACGCCCACGTCCGAACGGGAAGCCGCCTGGCTGCTCGAGGTGATTAATACAGGCGAGGGGCTCACGCCTCAGACGTTCGCCACATTGAACCGCATCCAGGCGTGGATGATGTCGCGCGGCATGACGGCGGAGGGGATGGCTTCGACATCGCCGCGTCCCTCACAGATACGATATACCGCGTCCGCCGCAGACAGGGAGGCCGCCCCCAGGCCTTGAACCGTCGCGCACCGTCGAAGCCGAGGCTTGGTTCCCGGCGCGGGCAGAGCCTGCGTTGGGGCGCCAGGCCAGGCTCGACGGCGCCCGTCATTCGCGGATGCGAAGTCAAACCGACATCAAGATGTCGAATTTCCGTTACGCGCCGCTTCTATGTCGGCCCCTTCGGTAAGGGGCCGCCCAGTGAGTCACGAGCACGAAGTGGGGCAGGCGCTTGTGACGCACAATCGTGCGCTTCTCGCCTATGTGCGACGGAGACTGGCGTCGAGCGCCGATGCGGAAGACGTCGCGCAGGAGGCTATTCTGCGTGTGCTTTCCCGTGCGCGGGTGGCGCTGATCACGGATCCGCTGTCCTACGCGATGCGGGCCGCCCGCAATATTCTGATCGATCGCGCGCGCCGATCGGAAACCACGCCTTTTGACGATTTCGGCGAGACGGACCACCAAGCGGACGGCGCGGCGTCTCCCTTGGAAGCGCTGGACATGAACCAACGGCTGCGTCTGTGTCAGAAAGCCCTGGACGCCATGCCCGCCGTGCGCCGCGAGGTGTTCGTGAGACGCCGCGCCGGCGAGGAATCCTATGAACATATCGCCGGCGAATTGAACATGTCGGTCGAGGCGGTTCAGAAACACTATAGTCGCGCCGCTCAGACGCTTCGCAAGACGGCGGAGGGGCGTCATGTCGACTGAAACCTTTGACGCTCGTGACGACCGGGCGGCGGCCCTTTGGGCGGATGAAAAGCAGGGAGACGGCTGGACCCCGGCGCGGCAGGCCGCGCTGAACGCCTGGCTGGCGGGGCGGCCCGATCGACAGCGCCTGCTGGAGCAGCATGAGGCTCTGGTCGCCGATCCGGCCGTCCTGTGGGCGGCGCGGCGAGCCGCTCACCGGACGGCGAAGCCGGGCCTGTTCGCCTCGACGCCGGCCTGGGTGAAGATCTGGGCGCCGGCGGGCCTGGCCGCCTGTGTCGCCTGCGCGGCCCTGTTCGTCGCGACCTCTTCCCTTCGGGGAGAGATGATCGTCGGTCGTCGCGGGGTTCCGCAAGCCGTGGCCCTGGCGGATGGCTCGGCGGTCCGGCTGAATGGCGCAAGCAAGGTCCGTGTCCTGCTGGGCGACACGGAACGGAGACTGCGACTGGACGGCGAAGGCTTCTTCGAAGTCGCCCATGACGCCGGCCGCCCCTTTACGGTGGAAGCCGAAGGGGTGCGGATCACCGCCGTCGGCACTCGGTTCAACGTGGACACGCTCGAGACCCCCGACGGCCCGATGGTCGAGGTCGTGGTGTTCGAAGGCGCCGTCGATGTGGCGCCGAACAAGGGGGACGTCGTGAGAATCCGAGCCGGAGAGCGCGTCCGGGTGCTGAAGGCCGATGTTCAACGCGCTCGTCTGCGACAAGCCGAGGCCGAGACGGACCTTCCATCCTGGACCAAGGGCTGGCTGGAACTGGACGAGACGACCCTGATCAGCGTGATCGACGATCTGAAGCGGACCACGGGGGTGGAGGTCTCGCTCTCTGATCCGCAACTTGGCCGCGCGCTCGTCAGCGGCCGCTTCTCTTACGAAAATCCCGAGAACGCCTTGGCCGCGATCGCCCGGCTTCATGGGCTCAGACTGATCCGAAAAGACGCCGGTCACTATCTGCTGTCTGACGTTTAGGTGACGGATAGGGCAAGTTTTCACGACGGGTGTCAGGACTGCGAAGTCGGTCGTCTTCCCCAATAGCGGTCAGGTTCGGCCGCGGGGGATCTATCATATGCGTATTTACAAGACTGGCCTCCTTGCGGCGGCCGCCGTCGCCGTCCTGACATCCGCCGCCGCCCCGGCCCAGGCCTGGCAGGCCGCCAGCAGCGCCGAGGCGCGCGCCACTTTCAATATCCCGGCGCAGGACCTGGGGCGTGCGATCCAGACCTTGTCGCGTCAGACCGGCCTGCAGATTGTCTTCGACCCTGAACTGACGCGCGGGCTGCGGGCTCAGGCCGTTTCCGGCTCCATGACTCCCCGTGAGGCGCTTCGCCGGATGATCGCGGGCTCCGGCGTCGAGGCGCGCGAGGTTCGCGGCGTTCTGACCCTGGTGCGCCAGACGGCCGAGGCGTCCATGCCCACCCCGGATGCGACGGTGCTGGAGGAGGTCCTGGTGGTCGGCTACGCCGCCGGCATGCGCCGCTCGCTGGACGCCAAGCGCGACGCCGACTTCATATCCGACGTCATCAGCGCCGACGACATGGGCGACCTGCCGGCCAACAATGTGGCCGAGTCCCTGTCGCGCCTGCCCGGCGTGAACGCCGTGCGCAACCACACCACCGGTGAGGGCGACCGGATCACGATCCGCGGCCTGTCGACCGAGCTGAACAACTACACCATGAACGGCGTCCGCATCGGCGGCACCGGTTCGCCGGACGACAGCTTTTATCGCGGCGTGCGGCTCAGCTTTCTGCCGCCGGAAGGCATCGACTCCATCACCGTGGTCAAGAGCCTGACGCCGGACCGCGACGGCGACGCCCTGGGCGGCTCCATCGACATCCGCACCCCTACTGCCTTCGACCACAAGCCGACCTACGGCGTCCTGTCGGCCTCGGCCGGTCTGCTGGACAAGTTCGACGACAAGACCTCGGGCGAAGTCTCCGGCTCCTTCGGCCGCCAGTTCAACGACCACTGGGGCGTGTTCGTCACCGCCAGCTGGTCGCGACGCAAGTCCCAGTTCGAACAGAACGGCGTCGATGGCGATAACCAGCCTCCGGTCTGGTACGAAGACAGCGAGAGCCTGGGCTGGGATACCAGTACTTTCGTTCTGCGCGGCATGAACCTGGCGTTCGGCGAGACCGAGGTCGAGCGCAAGGGGTTGAACGCCAGTCTCGACTATCGCGGCGATCACCACGACTTTCACTTTCGCGGCCAGTTCAATGAATACACCCAGGACGAGTTCGACAACCGTCTGAACTTCCGCAACGACACGTCGAAAAACTCGACGCGACTGACCCAGGTGGACAAGACCGCCACCGACCTGGCCAGTCCGGACGACGCCATCATAGGTTCGGGCGCCAAGGGCAATATCTACTCCTATACCACAGCCCAGATCGTTGACCGGGACGGCGACGGCGTCATCACCGACGCGGATCGATCGACCAAATCCTACTACACGCTGAACGGCGCCTCGGGGACCTGGGATCCGCAGGGCTTCCGCCTGCGTCGCTTCTGGGAAGGTTCGCGCGAGACCGGCTCGCTGATGTCGCTGAACCTGGGCGGCGTCAGCCGCTACGGCGATGTGAAGGTGGATTACGATCTGTCCTACGCCAAGTCCGAAGACAATATAGACGACAGTTACGAGATGGAGTTCCGCAGCGACAAATACGGCTGGCTGGGCAACGAGGGCGTCGACATCGTCAACTTCGGCGACAGCCGCTTCCCCAAATGGGTGCTGAACGACGCCGGCATGGCGGCGGTGCAGGACCCGGCGCAATACAAGTATGCGGGCCTGTCCGGGGAGGTCGGCGGGGCGCAGGAGGATCTGTGGCAGGGCCAGTTCAACGCCGAATGGCGGCCCGTTTCGCCCTGGCTGGACTCGGTAAAGGGCGGCGCGAAATTCTATTCCTCCAAACGCGCGACCTATAGCGGCGAGTTCCTTGATCTGGACGCGGAGGGGACCCTGGCGGACTTCTCGGCCTTCTACGGCAAGGAGGTCACCGACCTGTTCGACGGCGAATATACGGGCCTCTATCGTCTGGGCGTGATCATCGACAATCAGGCCATGTTGGCCGAGCTTCAGCGGGCGATGAACGGCGACAGCAGCTTCTTCGAAGGCTTCGCCACCGATCCCTCCAGCGCCAAGCTCAGCGGAGAAGACAGTTTCGAGTTCAAGGAAGACATTCTCGCCGGCTATCTGATGGCCACGGCCCGCTTCGGCGACGCCCAGATCATCGGCGGCCTGCGGGTCGAGAGCACCCGCGACCACATCTCGGCCTATGTGCTGGACGAGGTTCAGGGTGAGCGATTCACCACGGACAAGAGCGACTTCGTCAATGTCCTGCCGTCGATCCATCTGAACTATGCGCTGGATCGCAACACCAAGGTCCGCGCGGCGATCTGGACCAGCTTCGCCCGGCCCGACATCGCGCGCATGACCTCGGCCCGGGAATACAGCTACGACATCGATCCGGACGGCGACGGCGAGGAGAACCCCACCTCGGACTGGGTGCTGATCGGCATCGAACAGGGCAACCCGGATCTGAAGCCGATGAAGGCGATCAACTACGATCTGTCGATCGAGCGCTACAACGGCGACACCGGCGCCTATTCGCTGGGCCTGTTCTACAAGGATATCGAGAACTTCCTGTTCCGCTCGGCCTCCAGCAACATCCGCGACGGCACGGCGGGGGCGAACATCGGGCCGGACGGCGTCACCATCTCCATGCCCAACAACGGCAAATGGGCCGAGGTTTACGGCGTCGAGATGAGCGCCCAGCAGATCTTCTACTGGTTGCCGGGCGCCCTGTCGGGCCTGGGCGCCAGTGTGAACCTGACGCTGCAGCATTCGGAAGCCGAGACCGGGATTTCCTGGCACCCGGCGGGTTACACCCTGCCGCTGATGGAGACGCCCGAGGCCATCGCCAATGTACAGCTGTTCTGGCAGTACAGCGGATGGGAAGCCTATGCCGCCTACAGCTACCAGTCGGAATTCCTGGAGGGAATTCAGGACTTCGGCAATAATCCCTACGAACAGGACTATGAGTTCGTGGACCTGAACGTGCGGCGCAAGCTGTGGGGCGGCGCCACCGCCTCACTGCAGGTGCAGAACCTCTTCGACAACCACACCTACTGGTACACCGCCGGTTCGAGCACGGGGTCCAGCCGGGCCTATATCAAGAACGGGCGGTCGATCTCGCTCGGCCTGACCTACGTCTTCTGAGGGTGACGAAAATGATGTTTGTTCGCACCCTCATGCTCGGGGCCGCTGTCGCGGCCCTGGGCGTCTCCACCGGCGCCCAGTGCCAGGCACAGGCCCAGACGCAGCGTCCGGATCGCCCCGAACCGGCGCCGGTCCAGGCGTCCGAACGCCCGATAGCGCCAGCGACGGTGCAGCCGGAGCGGATCATTCTGAACCTGACCGCTGATCCGGCGCATCAGATGGCCGTCACCTGGCGCACCGCGCCGGGCCTGGACGGTCAGGTGGAGTTCGCCGAGGCCCAGGACGGGCCGGACTTCATCGCCTCCGCCGTTCGCGTGGCCGCGACCACCGACGACGCGGTCCTGGCGGTGCGCGAGGCGGCGGACTTCCGCGCCGCCTATCATTCGGCCGTAATGAAGGGGCTGAAGCCGGCGACCGTCTATGTCTACCGGGTCGGTTCGGGTGGGGCTTGGTCCGAGTGGCTGCAGTTCAGGACGGCGGCCGCGACGCCCGAGCCCTTCACCTTCCTGTATTTCGGGGACATGCAGAACAATATCCTCAGCGAGGCGTCCCGCACCCTGAGGATGGGGTTCCGCAAGGCCGGTGACGCGGCCTTCGTCATCCACGCCGGCGACCTGATCAACCGGCACGACAGCGACAACGAGTGGGGCGAATGGTTCGCCTCGGGCGGATTCCTGTACGCCCAGACGCCGCAGATGCCGACGCCGGGCAATCACGAATACGGCCGCGGCCCGATCCTGAACCCCCAATGGCGCCGGCAGTTCACCCTGCCGGAGACCGGGCCGGCGGGCGCAGAACGTCTGAAGGAAACCGCCTGGACCGTCGATTATCAGGGTCTGCGCCTGATCTCGATCGACGCCCCGCTTTTCCATGGCGACGAGGCCATGCGGGCCGAAATGGTGCGATGGCTGGATCAGGTCCTGGCCGACAATCCGAACCGCTGGACAGTGCTGTTCCTGCACTTCCCGCTGTTCTCGATCGACCCCGACCGGGACAACAGCCGCGTCCGCGATGCGCTGAAGCCGCTGATCGACAAGTACGGAGTGGACCTGGTGCTTCAGGCCCACGACCACGGCTATGCGCGCGGCGCCATAGGCGAGGGGGCCATGACCAACGCCGGCCCTGGCCACAGGTCGGACCAGGGCTCGACCTATGTGGTCTCGGTCGCCGGGCCGAAGATGTATCCGATGGCGGATCTGACCTGGGCCGACCGGACGGCCGCGCGGACCCAGACCTTCCAGACGCTGAATGTGTCGCAAGACGCGGTGGTCTATCGCGCCTTCACCGCGACAGGCCGCGAACTGGACGCCTTCCGCCTGACGAAGGGCGAGGACGGGGTCGCCAGGGTGGAAACGCTGGAGGGGGAAGAGCGGGGGGACTGATCCGGCTGGGCGATGCGACGATCTAAAGGTTGACGTTCTGCAGACGTGATCATCGCTCGCTGTCGGCTCGTCAAAGGCAGTAGGTCGTGACCACCGTCGGCAACAGCGTCCAGACCGCCGCGATCAGTCCCACCCAGGCTGTGGCGCGGCTGACGAAGCGCACGAACGGCGAGGGCGAACTGAAGCGCGGGGCGTGAAGGGCCAGGATCAGACCCACCTGCAGCAGCACCGCCAGCCCATAGGCGCCCCCCATCAGCAGGCGCGGGACGGAGACCAGGCCGAAGACCGAACCGCCGATCCCGTGTCCGCAGATCAGCCCGTGCAGGCCGTACACCGCGCTGAAGCTGGCCAGCCAGACCAAAGGGGCGACCAGGATGCGCAGGATATCCTTCACGCCAGCAATCCCGGAAGATGGGCGACGACGAGGATCAGCGTCGAGGCGCCGGCCATGTAGTCGACCCAAAGGGCCACCACCGGGAATTCGGCCTGACGGCTGGGCGAGGTGAAGCCCCTGACGACGCGGGCGGTGAGGAAGGCGGCCATCAGGGCCGCCAGGACGGCGTGAAACAAGGCGTAGGATCCGAGCACCAGGAGCGTCGCTCCATAGGCGTGGTCGCCGGGCGTCGGGGCCCGCAGGACCACCCCGCCCGCCGCCGCCGCAACCCCCAGGGCGGCGACGAAGGTCAGGCCCAGCCAAGGCCGGGCGTCCTGGCCCTTTCGATTGGCCCGCGCGGCGCGTCGGATCGCCATCACGCCAAGCCCGGCCCCGATGACGCCCAGCGCCAGCTCCGGCGCCGACGACGTCAACCAGGCGGGCGGCGGCCAGGACGGGGCGACCGTCCACAGGAAGGCGAAGCCGAACAGCAGCGAGCCGAAGAAGGTCGCATTGGCCGTCAGCAGGAGGGCCGACCCCCACCAGCTGGGCGAACGGCTGACCTGGGTGGCGTTGGGCAGCGTCAGGCCGCGACCGATCGACCGAGGGGGCAGATCGGTCGTGCGTCCCAGCGACCAGGCCCAGCGCCACGCCAGGATCGTCACCCCGACCACCGCCAGCGGAACCGTCCAGTAGAACTTCAGCAACAGGGAGACGAAGAACACCCCGGTGACCGCCGCCATCAGGATCGGCAGGCGGGTGTTGGTCGGGTAGATGATGTGAAAGTCCGGCTTGCCGGTCGCAACCTCGACCGTCAGGCTTTCGCGCCACCCCTGTTCGGGTTCCGAGAGATAGCCTTCACCGCGTGCAAGGCGGAGCGTCAGCTCTGGATCGTCGGCGAGCGGCTGGCGGCTGTCGACATGGGGCAGGCTGGCGAAATTATACGCCGGCGGCGGCGTCATCATCGCCCACTCCAGGGTTCCGGCCTGCCAGGGGTCGCGACGGCTGCGTCGCGCGGTGAAGGCGTGGAGCACCAGATCGACGATCACCATGGCGATGCCGATGGCCAGCACGAAACTGCCGATCGACGAGATCAGGTTGACGGTCGTCCAGCCGTCCTCCGGCAGATAGGTCGAGATCCGCCGCCGCTGGCCCAGCAGACCGACCCAGTGCATGGCCAGGAAGGTGACATGGAAGCCGATGAAGACGAGGGCGAAGGCCAGCTCGCCCAGCCGGAAGAATCGCGCACGGCCGCTGACGTGCGGCATCCAGTAGTAGAGTCCGGCCAGGATCGGAAAGACGAAGCCGCCGAACAGGACGTAGTGGAGGTGGGCGGTGATGAAGGCGGTGTCGTGCGCCTGCCAGTCGAAGGGAACCACAGCGACCATGACCCCGGTCAGCCCTCCGATCACGAAGGTGAAGAAGAAGCCGAGCAGGTGCAGCATCGGCATGCGCAGACTGGGCCTGCCCTTCCACATGGTGCCGATCCAGGCGAACAGCTGGACCCCCGTCGGCACCGCCACCAGGGTCGAGGCGGCCGAGAAGAAGGCCAGCCCCATGTGCGGGATTCCCGTCGTGAACATGTGGTGGACCCAGATGCCGAAAGACAGGAAGGCCAGTCCCGTGGCCGAGGCCACGATCCAGCCGTAGCCCAGCAGGGTCGTGCGGCACATGACCGGCAGGATGGTCGAGATCACCCCCGCCGCCGGCAGGAAGATGATGT
The DNA here is from genome assembly GCF_059415785.1 of Brevundimonas sp. GW821-FHT10A07. NCBI lineage: Bacteria > Pseudomonadati > Pseudomonadota > Alphaproteobacteria > Caulobacterales > Caulobacteraceae > Brevundimonas > Brevundimonas sp. GW821-FHT10A07. Next base: position 38,399 of record NZ_JBWKNX010000006.1, on the reverse strand, counting down.
AGACCTCCGGGTGACCGAACAGCCAGAACAGGTGCTGCCACAACAGGCTGTCGCCGCCGAACTCGGCCTGGAAGAAGGGCAGTCCGAACGCCCGTTCCAGTTCCAGCAGGATCGAGCCCAGGATCAGCGGCGGAAAGCCGGTCAGGATCATCAGGGCGGTGACCAGGGCGTACCAGGCGAAGATCGGCATCTTGTCCAGCGACATGCCGGGGGCGCGGTATTTGAGGATCGAGACGGTGATCTCGACCGCCGCCGCAATGGCCGAAATCTCGACGAAGGTGATGCCGATCAGCCAGAAATCCGTGTTGATGCCCGGCGAGTAGATCGGCCCGGTCAGCGGGGGATACATGAACCACCCGCCGTCCGGCGCGATGCCTAGCACCATCGACACCAGCAGCATCGTCCCGCCGAAGACATAGCACCAGAAGCCGTAGGCGGAGAGGCGGGGAAAGGCGAGATCCCGCGTGCCCAGCATCTTGGGCAGCAGATACATGGCCAGCCCCTCGAACGTCGGGATGGCGAACAGGAACATCATGATGGTCCCGTGCATGGTGAAGATCTGGTTGTAGATCTCCGGCCCGGCGAAGGCCGAATGGGGCGTCGCCAGCTGGGCCCGGATCAGCATGGCGAGCACGCCGCCGACCAGGAAGAAGAAGAAGGACACGGCCAGGAACATCCGGCCGAGGTCAGTGTGGTTGACGGTCGAGAACAGGCCGCGAGCACCGGGCTCGGACGACCAGATTTCGGTCAGGCGGCGATGGCGCTGGAGCGTGTTCATGGCGTGCCGCTTCGGACGAAGCGCTCCCAGGAGGCGGGGGCGTGGGCGACCACGGTGAAGGCGAAATCGTCGTAGCCGACGCCGCTGAACTCGGCGCTTCGGCCGGCATAGACGCCGGGGGCGTCGGCCTCGATGCGCAGGATGTTCACATGGCCGGGAATGGCGTCGATCTTGCCGGCCAGGCGCGGCGCCCAGAAGCTGTGGATCACGTCCGTGGATGTGATCGCGACATCGACGGGCCGCCCGGCGGGAATGTGCAGCACATGGTCGGTCCTCAGCCCCGCAACATCGGCGTAGCTGAAGGCCCAGGCGGACCGGCGGGCCTCGGCGCCGACGCGGACGACATCCGCGCCCTGCCTGGGCAGCAATCGCTCCCCCGCCGCCAGCCCATAGGCGAGAAGGGCCAGCAGCACGACGACCGGAAAGGCTATGCCCAGCTTGATCACCCACAGGCGCTCGTGCCGCGTCTCGTCAACGGGGCCGCGCGCCCGGAACGCCAGCGCGACCAGGGCCATCACGAGGGCGAAGATGGCGACGGCCCCCATCAGCATCACCCACCAGATCTGGGCGATGGTGCGGGCGGCGGGGCCGGCCGGATCGACGGTCGACAGGGCCCCCTCGCAACCCGCCAGCGCCAGCGCCGTTGTCAGAACCACCATGGGACGCGGCAGGGACGGGAAATGACGGACAAGATCGAAGAGGAAGCCGAGGCCCTGATCGACCCGATTGCGGCCGCGCCCGGATTTTCCGCGACCGAGTCGCGCGTCGCGGTGTTCGGTCACCCGATTCATGCGATGAGCGTCGCCTTCCCCGTGGCCCTGACCTTCTGCACCCTGGGCGCGGACGCCCTGTACTGGTGGACGGGCGACGGCTTCTGGGCCCGGGCCGCCCTGTGGTCCGCCGGCACGGGTTTTCTGTTCGGCATGTTGGCGGGCGTTTCCGGCACGGCTGAACTTCTGATGGTGTCGGGCATCCGGGCGCGGGCTCCGGCCTGGACCCATTTCATCATCGCGGTGACCCTGCTGGCGCTGCTCGGGGCGAACTGGGGACATCGTCTCTATGGATATGAGGCGGCCGTGTTGCCTTACGGCATCCTGCTCTCGGCCCTGTGTGTCGGGGTGGTGGCGGTAACGGGCTGGCATGGCGGCAAACTCGTCTTCGACTATCGACTGGGCGTGTCGAACAAGAGCTGACCGCTCCGGGGTTCCGTCAGCCAGTCCGGCAGGACGACCCAGGCCAGCGTCGGCTTGGCCAACACTAGGGTGAGGATCATCAACATCGGCAAGAGAACCAGGGCGATCGGGATATAGGCCCGGGGCGGGGTGTGTTCGTCAGGGTCTTCGCCGATCCGCGCGAGGGTGTGGCCGATCCAGCCATGGGCCATCACCAGCATCGCGACGAACGCCAGTTTGGCGAACAGCCACGGCACATAGACCTCGCGCAGGAAGATCAGCCAGGTGCCGGCGATCACGGCGATGACGGCCGCCGGCGTGACGCACATCGTATAGGTCAGGTGCGAGGCGTTCCGGACGACGCGATAGTCTTCAATCGAGATGTTCGGGTCATGGCGCGTCAACATCAGCGGCAGGGCCAGCAGCCCTCCGCACCAGATCACCAGGGCGACGATATGGGCCGCCTTGAACAGCGGAACGGCGGGTATCAGCCAGTCGATCATGCGCGCGTCGCCTTCAGTCGCGACCAGCCTTGGCGCGCGATCCAGATGGTTGCGATCGCGTAGGGTATCCCCGCCGGCGCCCACATGATCAGCCCTCCCAGGGCCTGATCCTCAAGCGGGGTCATGCCCCAGGCCAGGGGCGCGAAGCTGTGCGCCGCGTAGAGGGACGTCGGGGCGAAGGTCAGCAGGGCGCCGAGCAGCCCCATCTGGGCGAAGGCGGCGATCACAAACCCGAGGCGATCCACGGGTGCGCCGTCCCCGGCCAGGACCGCCCGCCAGAACAGCACCGCGCTGCCGAGCAGCGAGATCTGCATCACCCAATAGACTGGGATGTTGGTCAGGGCGGCGTCATAGGCTGCGGGAATGTGCCAGATCCAGAGGACGGCGGTCGAGACCACGAAGGGAATCACGATTCCCCCCGGCCGTCGCGCCGGGACCGCCAAGGCCAGAAGCGGTGCGGCGACGGCGATGAGCAGGACGTGGTGCACGACCCGCGCTGAAAACAGGGCCGCCGACAGGGCGCAGAGCGGAGAGACGAAGGCGATCGCCAACACCGCCACGCCGGCCAGTCCGGCCCGGTCGCGCCGCAGGCCCACGCCCAGCGCGAACAGCGCGGCGAGAAGAATCGGGTCCAGATTCCAGCTCGTGGCGAGTTCGCCGGGAAGCGGCGCAGGACCGCAGTAAGTGGCGTGCATTCAGGGCGTTTCCCTGCCGATTGATGAGTATCTTGCGTCCGTGGCCCCGGCTTGTCTTCGCGGCCGTCAGATACCTAAGCCGTATCGGACAAGGATGTTCCGACCTCAGTGTTTCGGCGCGATCGGCGTCTCGCCACCCTTCAGGGCTCGGCTATGGTCAAAACCATACCGCGTGGTCGCCCGTGCCTTCCCGACTGAAACGCCGTGAAAGCGCACCCGTTCGATATCGGTCTGTGATCCGCTGCGCCCTCAAGGCGCCACCTGCAAAACTGCAGGGCCAAGTCGTGAAGAGATGGTGCCGGTTGCAGGAATCGAACCCGCGACATCCAGTTTACAAAACTGGCGCTCTACCAACTGAGCTAAACCGGCCCCGGTCTTGAGGACTGGCTGGCCTTATGCGGACGGATTCACGCCTGTGCAAGACGGATCCGCCACGCTCAGGCCAGTTCTGCGGCGATCCGGTCGGCCAGGGGCCTCAAGGCGGCGGCTTCGGCCATGGGCGCGTGGCCATGTCCCTTCATCGGCCGGTCGGCCCAGCGGGGGATGATATGGAAATGCAGGTGGAAGACGGTCTGGCCGCCGGCGTCGCCGTTGAACTGCATCACGGCGATCCCGTCGGGCTTCAGCGCCCTTTCGACCGCCATGGCCGTGCGTTGCAGGGCGGCCGTCAGCCGGGCCAGGATGTCCGGCTCGACCTCCAGCAGGTTCCGCGCCTGGGACTGTTTGGCGATGATCAGGACATGGCCTTCCGACTGGGGAAACACGTCCATGAAGGCCAGGACGTGGTCGTCCTCCCACACCTTCACCGAGGGGATCTCGCCGCGCAGGATCTTGGCGAAGATGTTGTCGGGGTCGTATTCGCCGTGAAGGCTCATGGCCGGTCTCCGTATCGTGTCGCGGTCTGGATCAGCGCCTTGATTAGCAGCCGGGGCGGGCGAGGGGGAGCCTTTGCCGGCATGCCGCGTTATGGTGACGCTTCCACATCATTGAGGACAACATGATCCGTTTCATCATCCAGGCCGTCGTCACCATGGCCGGCCTGTGGCTGTCGGCCCAGATCGTGCCGGGCGTCGACTTCACCAATAACGGCTCGCTGATCGCGGCGGCGATCATTCTGGGCCTGGTCAACGCGATCGTGCGGCCGATCATGGTGGTGCTGACCTTCCCGATCACGGTCGTCACCCTGGGTCTGTTCCTGCTGATCGTGAACGCGGCGATGATCGGCTTGACCGCCCTGTTCCTGAACGGCTTCGCCGTGGACGGCCTGTGGGCGGGAATCGGGGCGGCCATCGTCACCGGCGTGGTCAGCTGGATCGCCGGCGCCTTCATCGGCGGTGACGAAAAGCGCGGCTAAAGTCGGGAAAAGGCGCGACCTTCCGCGTCGAACAGATGGGCCTGGTCGGCGGGGACGTGCAGGGTCAGCGATTCGCCGACCCTGGCCGGAGCCCCGCCCGCCAGCTGGACCGTCAGGGTGTCCTGCGACGCCGGATGTTTCAGATGGGCCATGGTCGTCGCCCCCAGGGGCTCGACGAACAGGACCTCGGCGGTCAGCACGTCGCCCTCGGCCGACAGGCTCAGATGTTCGGGCCGGACGCCCAGGGTGATGCGGTCGCCGGCCTTGGCCGAGGCGGCGTCCACCGCCACGCGGATCGTCTCGCCTGCCGTCGTCCGCACCGTGGCCCCGGCGGCCGAGGCGGCGACCACCTCGCCCGCCAGCAGGTTCATGCGCGGACTGCCGATGAAGCCGGCGACGAACAGATTGGCCGGGCGCTGGTACAGGTCCATCGGCGCCCCGACCTGTTCGATCCGGCCGCCGTTCAGCACCACGATCCGGTCGGCCAGGGTCATGGCCTCGACCTGGTCGTGGGTCACATAGATCATCGTCGTCTTCAGCTCGGCGTGCAGGCGTGCGAACTCGTAGCGCATCCGCACCCGCAGGGCGGCGTCCAGGTTCGACAGCGGCTCGTCGAACAGGAAGACGTCGGGTTCGCGCACGATGGCGCGGCCGATGGCGACGCGCTGGCGCTGTCCGCCGGACATGGCCTTGGGCTTGCGGTCCAGATAGTCGGTGATGCTCAGGGCTTCGGCGGCGGCGCGTACGCGGCGATCGATCTCGGCTCTGTCCGTCTTGGCCAGTTTCAGCCCGAAGGCCATGTTTTCATAGGCCGTCATGTGCGGATACAGGGCGTAGGACTGAAACACCATGGCGATGCCCCGGTCGGACGGCGACAGGTCGTTGACCACCCGGTCGCCGATGGAGACCTGGCCCGTCGTCGCCTCTTCCAGCCCGGCGATGGTGCGCAACAGGGTGGACTTGCCGCAGCCGGACGGGCCGACGAAGACCACGAACTCGCCGTCGGCGATCTCTAGATCGACGCCCTTCAGCACCTCGACGGCGCCGAACGCCTTCTTCACGTCGACCAGACGGACGTTCGCCATGCTTCTTCCCTGAACCGCTTCCATTTTTCTCTACCGTAACCGGTTACATCGCTGGATCAATGGCTCGCGATATTCCAGAGCGTATGCAGAACCGCTAATTTGCAAATCTGCAAAATTACTCTTTCGCAAAATACACGCCCTCGCTAGAAGCCGCCGTCAAGTTTTGGGGAGCACAGACATGGCGCGGCGTAAAATCCTGATGGCGACGGCTTCGGTCGCCTGGCTGGCGGGCGTCTGTGCGGTTCAGGCGCAAGAGGGGCCGTCTCGCGTGGACGATATCGTCGTCACCGGATCGCGCATCGCCGGCGGCGACCGGATCGCGCCGGTCGAGACTTTGGAGCGGAACGTCATCGCGGCCGCCGGCGTCGCCGACGCTTCGCAACTGGTCCGCCTGATCACCGCCAACTCGGGCTCCGAGGCCCAGGTGGATCAGCTGAACCAGCCCCAGAGCTCGGGCACGGCCCAGTTCAATCTGCGCAATCTCGGCCTGGGTTCGACCCTGGTCCTGGTCGACGGCCAGCGCTGGACGACCAGCGCCGTGGTGGCGACCGACGGCTCGGCCTTCGTCGACATCAATTCGCTCGTTCCCATGATCGCCCTGCAGCGGGTCGAGGTGGCCAGGGACGGCGCCTCGGCCGTCTATGGCTCGGACGCCGTGGCCGGGGTGGTCAACTTCATCACCCGTCACAATGTGGCGGAGCCCGAGATCAGCGCCAAATACGCCGTGGCCGACGGATCGGAAGAGAGCGTGATCCAGGCCATCGGCGGTCTTGCGCTGCGGGGCGGCGACCTGACCCTGGCGGCCTCGCATTTCCACCGGTCGGCGCTCAGCACCGACGAGCGCGACTTCACCCAGGCGGACCGTTACGGCCGCGCGTCCTGGACCGCCGTGACCAGCTATGGCCAGCCGGGCTCCTATTACCGGCCCGGCACGGGGGCCTATGCGCCGGACCCGGTCTGCGACAATCCCGCCTTCGACGCCGCCTATCGCAACAGCGCCGGCGACGCCTTCTGCCGCCTCGACTATTCCGACTTCTTCGACCTGACGCCGGAGGAGACGCGCACCCAGGTCTTCGCCGACTATCGCCGTCCGGTCGGGGACATGAGCCTGTCGCTTCAGGCGGCCTGGTCGACCTCCGAAACCCGCGCCCGCCAGACGCCGTCGCTGCCCATCCTGGCTCAGTCCCTGACCGTGCCGGCCTCGCACCCCGACAATCCGTTCGGCGAGGACGTCCTGTTCCGGGGCCGGCTTCTGGGCGCAGAGGCCGGGGCTTCGACCGCCGTGTTCGAGTATGAGACCTGGCGCCTGGCCGCCGGTCTGGACGGTGACTTCGCCGGCGGCTGGACCTGGAGCCTGGCCGCGACCGCCAGCCGCCAGCATGTCGCCTATGACAAGCCGGACGTGATCGGCAGCGCGCTGCGGAACGCCCTGAATGGTCTGGGCGGCGCCGGCTGCGATGCGGCGACGGGGTCGCCGGGCGTCGGCGCCTGTCAGTATTTCAATCCCTTCGGCAGCGCCTATCTCGGGACCGGCACGGCCAACAGCGCCGAACTGATCGACAGCCTGACCGGCTCAACCGGTCTGCGCGGCGCGTCCGGCCTGACCACGGCCGACGCCTCGACCGGCGGCCAGGCCCTGGCCTGGGCCGGGGGGCGGGTCGATGTGGCCCTGGGCGCCCAGTATCGCCGCAGCGTTTTCCGTCATGACTGGAGCGATCTGGTCAACGCCGGCGAACTGCTGACCGCCGGGTTTTCGCCGGACTTCGAGGGCGACCAGCAAACCCTGGCCGGATTCGCCGAGGCCAGAATCCATCTGGGCGGCCGGATCGAGGCGCAATTGGCCGGGCGTTATGAGTCCTATGACGGCGATCAGGGGCGGTTCAGCCCCAAGGCGGCGGTCCGCTGGGACGTGACCGACGCCCTGGCGCTGCGCGCCTCGTGGGGGCAGGGGTTCCGCGCCCCGTCCGTCTACGCCCAGTCCGGCGCCCAGGCCTCTCAGCCGTCGGTGTTCGATCGGGGGGCGTTCGTCTTCGTCAACACCCTGACCTCGGGCGACGCCGACCTGAAACCCGAAAAGTCCGAGAGCCTGACCTTCGGCGCCCTGTGGCGTCCGATCGAGGGGCTGGAACTGGGCCTGGACGCCTGGCGCTTCGACTATGCCGACCAGGTGGTCAAGGAATCGGCCCAGGCGATCATCGATCAGGCGGCGGCCGATACGGCGGCGGGCCGCACCGGCACGGACGCCCAGTCGCGCATCACCCGTTCGGCCGGCGGCGCCTTGACCTTCGTCCAGCTCTATTTCGTCAACGCCTCTTCTATCGAGACGCAGGGGATCGACCTGGCGGCGCGTTACGGTGGCGAGCTGTGGGGCGGGCGGGCCTCGGCCTCGGCGACCTGGACCTATGTGGACCGTTACGACATCCGGCTCAGCGACGGCGCGGCCCAGGTGTCGGGCGTGGGCTCGACCAATCTGAACAATATCGGCCGGTCCCTGCCGCGCAATCGCGGCGAATTCGCCCTGTCCTGGAGCGGCGGCGATCACGCCCTGACCGGCCTGGTCCACTACACAGCCGGTTATCGTAACGACCGCAGTGGGATCAACGACACCACCATCGCCAGCCAGACCACCGTCGATCTGCTCTACACCCGCACGCTCGGCCTCGACCTCGACCTGGCCCTGGGCGTGGTCAATCTGGCGGACAAGGCGCCGCCCCTGGCCCAGTACGCCTTCGGCTACGACCCGGTCGTCGCCGATCCGCGTGGACGGGTGTTCAGCCTGGGCCTGACAAAACGATTCTGATCAGGGCGCGGGAGTCAGGCGGCCAGCGTGTGGGCGGGCGGCAGGGCGGCGCTCATCGCCTCGATCAGCATATGGATGTCCAGCGGCTTGGCGACGAAGCCGTCCAGACCGGCCTCGCGGCCCTGTTGGCGCACCGACGCGGAGACGTCGCCGGACAACAGGATCAGGGGCGTGCGCTGGCCGGGCGTCTCTTCGGCGCGAATTCGGCGGGCGGCCTCGAAGCCGTCGCAGAGCGGCATGCGCAGGTCCAGCAGCACCAGATCATAGGCGCCCTCACGCCAGGCGGCCACGGCCTGGTCGCCGTTTTCGACCACCGTCAGCTCGACGCCCAGACTGGGCAGGATGGCGGACAGAACCTGGCGATTCACGGCGTTGTCGTCGGCCGCCAGGACATGCAGGTCGGCCAGGCTTCTTGCGCTCTCGGGCTCGGTCGTGGCCGAACGCCCGCGTTGCAGCGGAAGCTCCAGGGTGAAGCAGGAGCCCTGACCGAGCGCGCTGGTGACGGTTATGTCGCCCCCCATCATCCGCGCCAGCGAGCGCGAGATCGACAGACCCAGGCCGGTGCCGCCATGCGTATGCGCGGTTTCGGCGCTGGCCTGCGCATAGGGTGAGAACAGGCGGTCCAGGGTGGCTTCATTCATGCCCATGCCGCTGTCACGCACGGCGATCCGAAGCAGGCCTGCGCTCGGGACGTCGACGGACAAGGCCACTTCGCCCTGATCGGTGAACTTCACGGCGTTCGAGATCAGATTGGCCAGGATCTGGCCGATCCGCACCTTGTCCCCGATCCAATCGCCTGCCGCTTCGGGCGCGATGTCGATCCGCAGCAGCACGCCCTTCTTGCGCGCCGTCTCGCCGAAGGCGGTCTCCATGCGCGCGAGCAGACGCATCAGGTCGAAGTCGGCCTCCAGCAACTCCAGGCGTCCTGCCTCGATCTTCGACGCGTCCAGCAGATCATTGAGCAGGGCCGTCAGGGTTTCTCCCGATTCAAGCGCGACCTCGAGCCGTTCCTTCTGGGTCGCCGCCATCGGCTCGGCCGCCATGGCCTGCAACATGCCCAGCATGCCGTTCAGCGGCGTGCGGATCTCGTGGCTGACGACGGCCAGGGTTCGCGTCTTGGCCTTGGCGAAGGCCACGGCTTCGCGTTCACGTCGCGCCGAGGCGCGGACGGCCCAAAGACCCAGGCTCGCCCCGAACCCCAGCGCCGCCAGGCCGACACCGCCGACGACGATCCGTGCGGTCGTATAGGCGCGATCACGCGCCTCCTCGCGTTCCTGGGTCGCCAAGGCCTCTTCCGCACGAAGATCGTCCAGCAATTGGCGCACCTCCTCCATCGCGACTCGACCGCGCTCCGCCAGGGCGGGATCGGCGATCTGGCTTTGGGGACGGGCCAGCTGAGGGCTTGCATAGACGGAACGCCAGCGGTTCAGCCCCTCACGCAGGGCGTCCAGTCGGGCGGTCTGCTGCGGACTGTCGCTCGACAGACGGTAGAGAGTCTGCAGTTCTTCGCTGAACTTCGCCTGGCCTGCAAAATAGGGTTCGAGCGCAGCCGGTTCGCCCCTGCTTTCGCCGTATCCCCTGACGCCGGTTTCCTGGTCCAGGCTGGACGCCAGAAGATCGGCCGCCGCGGTTTCGACGACCCGGGTGTGGTTAACCGCACGGTCTGCGGCCTCTATGGTGGAAAGGTTCCCGAACACCACGACGATCATGGCGGCCATCATCGCCGTCATCGTCGCCATCATGGAGACTGCGGACAGCGCCGCCCTGGTCCTCATCAAGGCCAGGACACGTTTTGAAGCGGCGCGGATCGACATGGGAAACCGTGTTCTGGCGGGGCGATGAGTATTGGGTCCCCGCTCATGAACAGCGGGTTTCCAGGCTTGTCAGGAGGACTATCTACAGGCACAGCGGCCGCCCCAAGGAAAAGGACCGCCCATGACCGTCGTCCTCTACGGCATTCCCAACTGCGACACCGTCAAGAAGGCCCGCGTCTGGCTGGACCAGCACGGCGTCGATTATGTCTTTCACGACTACAAGAAGGCGGGCGTCGACCCGGTCCAACTGGGCCAGTGGATCGACGAACACGGCTGGGAGACGGTGCTGAACCGCGCCGGCACGACCTTCAGGAAACTGCCCGAGGCCGACCGGGCGGACATCGATCGGGACAAGGCCGTCGCCCTGATGACGGCCCAGCCCTCGATGATCAAGCGGCCGGTCCTGGATCTGGGGGACCGGCGCCTGGTCGGCTTCAAGCCCGAAGCCTACGCCGCCGTCTTCGAATAGGGGCGGGGGCCGTCAGCCTTCGACGTCGGTCGCCGGGCGGTCGTGTCCGTCGGCGCTTTCCGTGACCCAGCGGCCGTCGGCGGTTTCGTATTCGATGGCGGCGTTCTCGTCCGGCACCTTCTGTTCGCGCGCGGCCCGGACCGCAGCGGCCTTGGCGGCCTCGTGGGTGGCGAAGGTCTCGGAATAGGTGCCCCCGGACTGGTAGGCCCATCCGCCGTCGTGCTCGACGATGCGATAGGTGACGTGGGCCATGGGAATCTCCTTCAGGGGGTCAGGCCATGACGTTAGCCCGAACCGCGCGCCGCAGGAACATCAGTTGCTCCGCCACCTTCTTGTCGGGCCCGATCCTGTCGTTCGACAAATAGTGAAAGACGCCGCATCCAATGGCCGGGTCGGCGACGACTACCCCTTGAAAGCGTGAGGCGATGGGCGTTTCGCGGGAGATTGAGACAATGGCTGATCTGATCCGTGAATTCTGGTGGGTCCTGTTCCCGATGTCGGCATTCGGTTTTGTGGGGTGGACCCAGTGGCTGAACTATCGTCGTCAGAAGGGGGTGCTGGATGTGATCCGAGCTTACGCGGAAAAGGGGCAGGAGCCGCCGCGAGAGATCATGGACGCCCTGGCCGCAGCCTCGACCGGCGCGCCGTCCGGGCGGCAGAGCGTGAAACAGGGCACGGCCGCCCACTACTGGTCGCTGGTCGGTCTGTTCGGTTTTCTCTGCGCCGGCTTCGTCTGGGCGGGATGGGGCGGACGGATGGACGGGGGGAGCGGCGCCTTCTCGATCGTGGCCCTTGTCATGGGGGCGGTATGCGTCTGGTCGCTGGTCTGTGCGATAGTCTTGCAGATGCGCGGGAACCACGATTGATCGAGCGAAGGTCGTGACCGACGCCGACCTTGTCCATGCCGCCAGCAGCGGCTCAGACGTCGCCTTTTCACGGATCGTCGAACGCCATCAAGGCGCGGTTCGAAACTTTCTGCGGCGATTGCTGGCTGGCGGCTGGGCCGACGCGGACGACGTGGCTCAGGACGTCTTCATCGTCGCCTGGCGTGAGATCGGTCGACTTGAGGATCCGGCCGGTCTGCGCGCCTGGTTGCTGGGCATCGCCTGGCGCAGAGCGCAGGATGGAACCCGCGCCGCCTTTCGGCGCGCAGTGCGTGACGGGGCCTGGTCTCAGAGTCGGGACGCATCTAACGGCGGCTCGGCGGAGGATCGCATCGCCCTGGCCCAGGCGATGGCCAGGTTGCCGCCGCCTGTCAGAGCCTGCGTCGCTCTGTGTGTTGCGGATGGTTGGTCCCATGCCGAAGCCGCCCTGGCTTTGGACTTGCCGATAGGCACGGTGAAGTCGCATGTATCGCGGGGCCGCGCCCGTTTGCTCTCGATGCTCGGAGGTGGTGATGACGCCTGAAAAAGACCTCGAAGCCCTGTTCGCCCTGGACGCCGCGCCCCGGAGGGATCCTGCTTTTGAAGCGATGATCGCAAAACGGATCGCTCGCCGTCGCTCCGTCGCCGCCGTGGGGGCTGCGGCGCCGCTTGCCGTGGCTGGAGGGGCCCTGCTCTGGGGACTGCGGCCTGTCTGGTCGGGTCTGGTCGAAGGCGCGGTCATGCCCGAACCGGAGGGGGCGGTGTTGGCCGCCGCGGTCCTGGCTCTAGGTTCAGCATTGGCGGTGGTCAGACAGGTCCTGCGCGGCTGAGCCCGGCCACCTTACGAAGATTTCACGTCGGGCCGCGCATCCGTACGCGCATCCCGCAGCCTCTTGTGATCAGAAGGCCGCCGCATCAGGCTGTCGCATCGGATCAAAAGGGCCCACGCCATGGAAGACTTCATCCCGCTGTTCGCCATATTCGCCGTCTTCGGCACCATCACGGCCATCGTCTTCGGTCCGACATTCCTGAAATATCGCGAGAAGCGCGACATTCAGGAGACCGTTCGTCATGCGGTGGACAAGGGACAGCAACTGCCGCCCGAGTTGATCGACGTCCTGACCAAGGACGTGCAGAAAAGTCTCCCCTCGCGCACCAAGGATATCCGTCGTGGCATCATCTGGCTGGCGACGGGCATAGGCATTGCAGCATTCGGCGTCGTCAGTGATCTCGGCGGCAATGACTGGAACGGCGGGATGCAGAATCCTCTGCTGGGCGTCTCCTGCATACCGATCACCATCGGCCTCGCCTTCATCGTCCTCAGCTTTTTCAACAAGCACGCGGACTGACGGCCGCGATCGGGGAAAGACGCCATGAGGCCGTCATTGCTGCGCGATCTCCACGACGTCGAGCTGGCCGCCCAGGCGGCGGCCGGCGGACGGCGGGAGTATGGCGAACTGGTCCGTCGGCACGGGTCGGCGGTCCGGGGGCTGCTGCGCCGCATGGGCGCGGCGCCGTCCCTGGCCGACGACGTGGCCCAGGACGCCTTCCTGCAAGGCTTCCAGCGCTGCTCGGAGTTCCGGGGGCAGGGGACCTTCGCCGGCTGGATCAAGAAGATCGCCGCCCGCCTGTATCTGAAGCGCGTTGCGCGCGAGGCCCGCTATGTCCCGGAAGTCGAGACCGACCAGGCTGACGTCGTGGTCGATCACGCCGGCTTCATGGACCTGGACGAGGCGATGAAGACGCTCAACGAAACCGAGCGGGTCTGCGTCTCCCTGTGCCACGGCGCAGGAATGTCCCACCCCGAAATCGCGGCGGCCATGAATTTGCCGCTCGGCACGGTGAAGTCTCATGTCAAACGTGGTCTGGATAAACTCCGCGCCCGGCTTCAGCCGGCGCAGGCATCAGGCGGGAGGTCGACCCATGTCGGCTGATGAATTCGATCCGATGATCGAGCGGCTGTTCGCGCAGAGCCCGCGACTGGCCGACGAGGCCCTGTTTCTGGCGACCGTCCAGGCCAGTATGGAGAAACGGTCGCGCTGGCGCACCCTGGCCCTGACGGGGGCCGGCCTGGTCGGCGGCGTCCTGGCGGTGCGCGAGGGGGTGAATTTCAACTTCTCTGCGGACGGAGAGACGACTCTGACGCAGGGCGTGCGGACGGCGGCGGCGACGGCTCAGGGCGCGGCCCAATCTGGGCTGGAGGGCTTGGGTGTCGGATCGTTCGATCTGATGGACGGGTCGGGCATGATGGCCTTCTGGATCGTGGCTGGAGCCCTCGTCGCCGTGCTGGCGGCGGGCCTGGTGAAACTGTCTCAGGACGTGTGAGGGTGACTTGCGGGATCGCGGGGCTTATCTGACCCGACTTGAAGTCAGGAGCCTCTCGATGTCCGTTCACACCCAGGAGACGATCAAGCGCGTCTCCGTGCCTGATATCGCTGGCCGCAAGGGCGGCGAGCCCATCGTCTGCCTGACCGCCTATGACGCCCCGATGGCGGGATTGCTGGATCCGCACTGCGACGTGCTGCTGGTGGGCGACAGCCTTGGCATGGCGGTCCATGGCCTGCCGAACACCGTCGGCGTGACGCTGGAGATGATGATCCTGCACGGCCAGGCGGTGGTGCGGGGATCGCGTCGGGCCCTGGTCGTGGTCGACATGCCCTTCGGCTCGTATGAGGGCGGCAAGGAAGTCGCCTACGACAACTGCGTGCGGGTGATGAAGGAGACCGGCGCCCAGGCGGTGAAGCTGGAGACCAGCGTCGAACTGGCCGAGATCGTCGCCTTCCTGGTCAAGCGCGGCATCCCGGTCATGGGCCATGTGGGACTGCGGCCTCAGGCGATTTTGGCCGAGGGCGGGTTCAAGGCCAAGGGACGCACCGATTTTGAACGCGACCGTGTCATGGCGGAAGCAAAGGCCACGGCCGAGGCCGGCGCCTTCTGCATCGTCATCGAGGGCGTGGCCGAATCGCTGGCGCGCGAGATCACCGAGAGCATCGACGTCCCCACCATCGGCATCGGCGCCTCGGCCGCCTGCGACGGCCAGGTTCTGGTGGTCAACGACATGCTGGGACTGTTCGACTGGACCCCGAAATTCGTGCGCAAATACGCGGATCTGCGCACCGAGATCGACCGCGCGGCGGCCGCTTTCGCCAATGATGTGAAAACCCGCCGTTTTCCTGCCGAAGTCGAGACCTACTTCTCGAAAAAGCCGGCTTCGCAGTAACGGGCTACGTTGCGGCGGCAAGGGCGAACCTCTAGGGTCCGCGCCGGTTTGCTTTTAGCGATTTTGGGGCGACGTTTCAGTGGTTGATGTCTTCGAGCAGGTCGAGGAGGAGCTTCGCTCCGACCGGTACAAGCGCCTGGCCCGCACCTGGCTGCCCGTCGTGGGCGTCATTCTTGTGGTCGCCCTGGTCGCCGCCCTGGGCTGGTGGGGCTGGGACAGCCTGAATTCGAGCAAGGCCGCCAAGGGCGCCGAGGCCTATGATCGCGGCATGGAGGCCCTGCGCGCCGAAAAGCCCGCCGAGGCCCGTCTCGCCTTCGAGGAGACGGTCAAGGAAGGCAACGACGCCTACAAGGTCCTGGCCCTGCAGCAGCAGGCCGGCCTGGCCGTGACCGCCGACAAGATCCCTGACGCCGTCCGCCTGTTCGACCAGGCCGCCAAGACCTCCAGCGATCCGATCCTGTCGGACCCGGCGGCGTTCAAGGCGGCCCTGCTGATCATGGACACCGCGCCCCTGGCCGACATCGAGGCTCGCCTGACGCCCCTGGCCGAAGACAAGCGCCCGCTGCACGCCTTCGCCCAGGAAGCCCTGGCCCTGGCCCGCCTGCAGCACGGCAAGACCAAGGAAGCCCGCGAGGCCTTCGTCCTGCTGCAACTGGGACAGGACGTGCCGGACCCGATCCGTCAGCGCGCCAACATCGCTGTCGCCACGATCGACGCCGGCACGGCGGGGGCGCTCAAGAGCATCGCCGATGCGGCCAAGAACGCGGCTCCGCCGGCCGCCGGCGCCGCCAATGCGCCCACTCCCACCGCCCCGGCCCAACAGTGACGACCCCCTACAGGACGCCCAAGATGAACCGAGTTCTGAAAGTCGCGCTGATCTGCGGCGTCGCCGCCACCATGGCCTCATGCGGGACGGTCAGCCGTAACCTGCCGTTCGGCCTGGGCAAGAAGGACGACGCCAAGGCGACCGCCTCGGCCGGCGAACGCATCTCGGTGCTCGAGTTCGAACAGCAGCTGGCGCCGTCGGCCGCCCTGTCCGGCCGCGACTACTTCCTGCCGGGACCCCAGGCCGCCACGGCCTGGACCCAGCCGGGCGGGACGTCGGAAAACCTGGTCGAACACGTCATCGCGGCCCCCAATTTCCAGATCGCCTGGAAGCGCAGCGTGGGCGAGGGCTCGGCCCGCGTCGGCAATGTCATGGCGCCCATCGTCGCCGCCGACGGCAAGATCTTCGTGCTGGACGGCGAATCGACCGTCTCGGCCGTCTCGGCCGACAGCGGCGACATCCTGTGGAAGGTCAACGTCAAGGACGCCGAGCGTGACCGCAGCGGCGGCTTCGGCGGCGGCGTCGCCTTCGCCGGCGGCAAGGTCTTCGTCTCGTCCGGCTATCGCTCGGTGACGGCCCTGGACGCCGCCACCGGCGCCGTGGTCTGGACCCAGCAGGTCGATTCCCCGATCCACGGCGCCCCGACGGTCGTCGGCGCCCACGTCTTCGTCGTCGATGTGGACAGCCAACTGTTCGCCTTCGACGTCAACAGCGGCGCCCAGGACTGGACCTATCGCGGCATCGCCGAGCCGGCGCGCGTCATGCGCGCCTCCAGCCCGGCCGTGACCGGAAACACCGTCATCGCGCCGTTCTCGTCGGGCCAGCTGGTCGCGCTCAGCGCCCTGAACGGCCAGCCGCTGTGGGAACAGACCCTGTCGCGCACCAGCCGCACCAGCGCCCTGTCGGAAGTCCGCGACGTCGCCGGCCGCCCCGTCATCAGCCGGGGCATGGTCTATGGCGTCAGCCATTCGGGCGTTCTTTCGGCCCTGGACCTGCGCTCGGGTCAGCCCAAGTGGCAGCTGCCGGTCACCGGCGTGAACGCCCCCCTTCCGGTCGGCGACGTGGTCTTCATCGTCTCCACCTCGGGCGAACTGATCACCGCGAATCGCGACACGGGCCAGATTTACTGGACCCGCGAACTGAACGAGGGGCGCAAGCGCAAGGTCGGCGGGTTCCTCAACTTCGGCCGTCGGACCATCTATCCCCAATGGTCGGGTCCGTTGCTGGCTTCCAACCGCCTGGTGATGGTCAACTCCTACGGCGAGGCCGTGGCCTTTGATCCCAAGACGGGCGTCGCCCAGACGACGCTGAAACTGGGCGCCCCCGCCTATATCGCCCCCGCCGCTTACAACGGCGCCCTGTACGTGCTGACCGACAACGGCCAGCTGATCTGCATTCGCTGACTCTTCAGCCCGAATTAAGCTAGAAAGCCGAAATGGCTCTGAAGGTCGCGATTGTCGGCCGCCCCAATGTGGGCAAATCGACACTGTTCAACCGCCTCGTCGGCAAGCGCCTCGCGCTTGTCGATGATCGCCCCGGCGTGACCCGCGACCGGCGCTACGCCGACGGCAATATCGGCGACATGGACCTGACGCTGATCGACACGGCGGGCTACGAGGACGTCACCGACGACAGCCTGGAAGCCCGGATGCGCGAGCAGACCGAGGCCGCGCTGGAAGACGCCGAACTGGTCATGTTCATGATGGACGCCCGCGAAGGCGTCACCTCGCTGGACCGAATCTTCGCCGAGCGCCTGCGCAAGGTGCACAAGCCCATCATCCTGCTGGCCAACAAGTCCGAGAGCCGCGAGAGCGGCGGCGGCGTCGGCGAGGCGCACGCCCTGGGCTTCGGCGAACCCGTCGCCATCTCGGCCGAGCATGGCGAAGGCATGGCCGACCTGTACAAGGCCATCCGCACGGCGTCCGAAGACATCTTCATCGAAGAGATCGACGAGCCGGACAAGCCGATCCGCATCGCCGTGATCGGTCGTCCGAACGCCGGTAAGTCCACTCTGATCAACCGCCTGATCGGCGACGACCGCCTGCTGACCGGACCGGAAGCGGGCATCACCCGCGACTCCATCTCGGTCGACTGGACGTTCGAGGGCAAGAACATCCGGCTGGTCGATACGGCCGGCATGCGTCGCAAGGCGCGGGTGCAGGAGAAGCTGGAGAAGCTGTCGGTCGCCGACACCATCCGCGCCATCACCTTCGCCGAAGTCGTCATCCTGATGATGGACAAGGACGACGCCTTCGACACCCAGGACCTGCAGCTGGCGGACCTGGTCGAGCGCGAAGGCCGCGCCCTGGTCTATGTCGCGTCCAAATGGGATCTGGAAGACGAGCCCCAGGCCCGCATGGCCAAGCTGAAGGGCATGGCCGAGGACAAGCTGCCGCAACTGAAGGGCTCGCCCTTCGTGGCCCTGTCCTCGCACTCGGGCCGGGGCGTCGAACGCCTGATGCCGGCCGTGCTCCAGGCCTATGACACCTGGTCGGTCAAGGTGAAGACCAAGGACCTGAACACCTGGCTGTCCATGGCCACCCAGCGGCATCCGCCCCCCGCCGTGGACGGCAAGCGGATCAAGCCGAAATACATCGCCCAGACCAAGGCCCGTCCGCCCACCTTCGTGCTGATGGCCAACCGCGCCGAGTCGATGCCCGAGCATTACAAGCGCTATCTGGTCAACTCGATCCGCGAGAGCTTCGACCTGCCGGGCACGCCGATCCGGCTGAACGTCAAGTCCAGCGGCATGAACCCCTATGCCGAGGGCGGCGCCAAGTCCGGACCGGAACGCTACAAGGGCGACGCCAAGACCGCGCCGCGCCGCATCAAGAAGGCCGAGAAGGAAGAGGCCCTGTCCAAGCTGCCCGGCAAGGCGCTGGAACAGAAGAAGACCCGCAAGGCCCAGCCCAAGGTCCTGGGCGGCCTGAAGTCCAGCGCGTCCAAGAAGGCCGGCTCGTCGGTGGCGGTCCAGAAGGGCGCCCGCGGCGGCGCCCGCCAGGTCTCGCGCTCCGGGCGTATCCGCACCGGCCAAAAGGGCGGCGCCAAGAAGTGAGCCTGTGATGCAGGTCGCGCCCGTCCTTCCCGACCGGCCGACCTCGCGCTGGCTGATTCTGGACGGGCAGGGGCGGGTGCTGCTGTTCCGCTTCGTCTACGCCGATGGACCGATCGCAGGCACGGCCTTCTGGGCCACGCCCGGCGGCGGCTGCGAACCGGGCGAGACCTATGCCGACGCCGCGCGTCGCGAACTGTTCGAGGAGACCGGCCTGATCGTCGCCGATCCCGGGCCGGAAGTCGCCCGCCGCGTCGTCGATTTCCGCCTGCCCGACGGCCGCCTGTCCCATGTGGACCAGCGCTTCTTCCTGCTGCGCACCGAACCCTTCGAGCCCTCGCCGACCGGCTGGACCGAGGAAGAACGTCGCGTCCTGATCGAGCATCGCTGGTGGACGACGGCCCAAATTGCGGCGTCGGAAGATACGATCTGGCCGGACGATCTGCCCGAAATCCTCTCTACGTTGTAATGCTCCGCCTACGCCGTTTCGCGAGCGATTTTCGCTTGCAATTAAACTTCTTGCCACGTCGTAAAAAGCAGCGCTTGGGTTTTTGCTCCACTGGAGCGCGTCATGACAACGACCCAAATTTTCGATCTTCAAGCGGTTCAAAAGGTGCGCAAGGGCGCCGTCCTGATCGCCCTGCTGGCGCTTGTCGGCCTGACCATGGTGTCACAGTCCGCTTCCGGTCTGGACAGCCCCATGCACGAAGGGATCGAGGCCGTGGGTCTGGCCGCCATCGTCTTCGCCATTGTCGGCCGCGCCTGGTGTTCGCTCTATATCGGCGGGCGCAAGAAGGCCGAGATCGTGTCGCGCGGCCCGTATTCGATCAGCCGCAATCCGCTCTACATCTTCAGCTTCTTCGGCGCCTTCGGCATCGGCGCCCAGAGCGGCAGCCTGACCCTGGCGGTGCTGTTCACCCTCGCGTCCCTAGCGGTCTTCTATCTGACCGTTCGCCGCGAAGAGGCCTGGCTGGGCGCGACCTTCGGCGCCGCCTACGCCGCCTACAAGGCCCGCACGCCGCGCTTCCTGCCCAACTTCGCCCTGTGGCGTGACGAGGCCGAACTGTCGATCCGCCCGTCCTTCTTCCTGACCACCATCCGCGACGGCCTGGTCTTCCTTCTGGCCATCCCCCTGTTCGAGGCCATCGACCTGGCCCAGGCCGAAGGCTGGCTGAAAGTGCTGGCGCACCTGCCCTAGGCGGCTCGGATTCCGGCCAAACCCTCGACCGCCAGGGTCTCGCGCATCCGCGCCGCGTCCCGGCCGGGCGGCAGACCGAACTGGCGGGCGTATTCGCGGCTGAACTGGGACGGGCTGTCGTAGCCGACCGCGAAACCCGTCTCAGCCGCCCCGTCGGCGCCGCTCAGCAGGCGGGTGCGGGCTTGTTGCAGCCGCACCTGCTTTTGGAACTGCAACGGGCTCATGGTCGTCACCGTCCGGAAATGCCGGTGGAAGGTCGACAGGCTCATCCCGGCCAGGTCCGACAGGGCCTCCAGCCGCATCGGCTCGGCGTAGTGGGCGCGGATCCAGTTGATGGCGCGGCTGACGCCCGACAGGCGGCTTTCGGCCGAGCCGATCTGGCGCACCGTCGCGGCGTGCCGGCTGTGCAGCAGCCGCCACACCAGTTCCCGCTCGATCATCGGCGTCATCACCGCGATCTCGTGCGGCCGGTCCAGCAGACGCAGCAGGCGCGCCATCGGTTCCAGCAGTTCGTCCTCCAGCTGTGTCACATGGATGCCGGACGGCGGCGACGGGTCCGAGGCGGCGGGGGCGCCGATCTCCACCATCAGGCCGGCGATCGTCGTCGGGTTCAGGTCGAAGCTCAGGGCGCGGTACGGCGCTTCGATGATGCTGCCGCAGACCGGCAGTTCCGCCGACACCACCAGGCAGTCGCCGGCCCGATAGGAATAGACGGTCTCGCCGAGGATCGTCTGTTTGCCGCCGGACACCACTAGGCACAGCATGGGTTCATAGCCGACCGACACCATCCGCGTCGGCGCGTCGCTGCCATACAGGCGCAGGCCCGGCACGGCCGAGCGCGACAGGTCGGGCGGCGCATGGCGCGCGACGGTGGCGCTCATTTCGGGCAAGAGGCTCATGTCCATATCCAACGCCTGTGGTGGCGCCCGCGCAAGCGGCGGTGCGCGCTTTGACAGGATCGTGCAAGACTTCGCCTGGATCGCCCTAACGCCTGGAAGGCGAAGGCGCGTCTTCTCCGTCCCGTCAGACAGAGGAGACATCTCATGACCACCCCATCCCGGAAGACCTGGTTCGTCACCGGCGCCGCCCGCGGCCTGGGCGCCGCCATCGCCCGCGCCGCTCTGGACGCCGACGACCGGGTCGTCGTCGCCGGCCGCAACCGCGACGCCCTGGTCGAGGCCTTCGGTCCCGACAGCGACACGGTCCTGTCCGTGACGCTCGACGTCACCGACGCCGCAACCATCGCCGCCGCCGTCGAGGCGACGGTCGCCCGCTTCGGCCGCATCGACGTCCTGGTCAACAACGCCGGCTACGGCCACCTCGGCCTGTTCGAGGAGACCCGGCCCCAGGACGCCCGCACCCAGTTCGACACCAATGTCTTCGGCCTGTTCGACATGACCCGCGCCGTCCTGCCGGTCATGCGGGCCCAGCGGTCGGGCCATGTGTTCAACATCTCGTCGATCGGCGGCCTGCGGGGCGGCGAGAGCGGTTCGATCTATTGCGCGTCCAAGTTCGCCGTCGAAGGCTTCACCGAGTCGGTCGCCGCCGAGGTCAGGCCGTTCGGTGTCCGCATGACCATTGTCGAGCCGGGCTTCTTCCGCACCGACTTCCTCGATGCGACCTCGGTCCGTTTCGCCGACAGTCCCATCGCCGACTACGCCGAGGCCTCGGCCGCCCTTCGCGCCTTCTATGAGGGGCGCAACCAGAACCAGGCCGGCGATCCCGCCAAGTTGGGGCTGGCGCTCGTGACTTTGGCGACTTCGGAAAACCCGCCCCTCCGCTGGTCGGCGGGCGCCGACGCCGTCGCCGTGGTCGAGGGCAAGGCCGCCGACCTTCTCAGCGAACTCAACGCCTGGCGGGACCTGTCGGCCTCGACCGACGGAAGCTTCGCCTTCCGCGCGGAACCGGGGCTGGACACCGCCTGGAGCTGATCAGACCAGGGCCTCCGTCGTCGGCGCGTCCCGCCAGTCGCGGAACTGCACCGTCAGCGGCGGCGTCATGTCGCCGCGCGCCAGCTCGACCATCAGCGGGCCGATCTCGGACGGGTGGGGCAGGGTCTGCGGATCCTCGCCGGGGAAGGCCTGGGCGCGCAGGGCGGTGCGCATCCGGCCGGGATCGACGATGCTGACGCGGATCGGGGTGCTCTCCACCTCGTCCGCCCAGGCCTTGACCAGGGCCTCGGCCCCGGCCTTGGTCGCGGCGTACATGCCCCAGAAGGCGCGCGGCGAGGTGGCGACGCTGGAGGTGAGGTGGATGGCCCGCCCGGCGTCGGAGGCCCGCAGCAGCGGCTCCAGCGAGCGGATCATCCGATAGACGGCAGTGAAATTGACCTTCTCGACCTTGGCGAATTCACGCGGGTCGGCATGGGCCACCGGCGTCAGGCCCGACGG
Organism: Brevundimonas sp. GW821-FHT10A07; assembly: GCF_059415785.1. Taxonomy (NCBI): domain Bacteria; kingdom Pseudomonadati; phylum Pseudomonadota; class Alphaproteobacteria; order Caulobacterales; family Caulobacteraceae; genus Brevundimonas; species Brevundimonas sp. GW821-FHT10A07. The sequence goes on along the minus strand of NZ_JBWKNX010000006.1, from coordinate 16,180 downwards.
CCCCATGGTGGCGGCGGCGTTGACCCAGACGTCCAGCTTCTTGAACCGTTCGAAGATGGCCCCGCCCAGTCGGTCGATTCCGCCGCCATCGACCAGGTCGAACGGAACCAGGGTCGCGTGCTGGCCGGTGGCGGCGAAGACGGCGTCGTCCAGTTCCTCAAGCCCGCCCTGCGTCCGGGCTGTGGCCACCACGTGGGCGCCGGCCTTCGCCAGGGCCAGGGCGCTCTCATAGCCGATGCCACGCGAAGCCCCGACGACGAGGGCGATACGGTCTTTGAGGGGCAGGTCTGACATAGCCCTGCTTAGCCCGCGTGGGCGGCGGTCGCCAAGCGGGATCAGGCAGAAGGCGACCAGAGGCTTAAGCTGACGCCCTGATCGTCAACGACCACGACATTGCGTCCCGAGGGCATTCGGATGCGGCTCAGTTTCCGCCGGAGGCTGCCTGGGCGAGGCTGTATGACGCCGCAGCGGCGACCAAGATCATCAGCAACCCGACGCCCAGCCAAACCATAGACGGGACGCGAATGCGGCGCTTGACGGGGAGTAGCTGCCCCGCGCCCAAGCCCGTCGTCAAACCAGCGAGGGTCCAAGGCGACAGGGCGGCTTGGTTTCCCGCCAGGATCAGGTTGAAGACGAAGAACACCCCGACAATCGCCAAAAGTCGGCCGCCAAATCTGATCAGGAAGAGCCTCCCCTCCTGCAACTGGCTAGTTTGAACAGGGTGGTGCGCCATCAACCCAAGATATCAGGCGCTGACCAGCAGGGAAAGTTGCCGCGCCGAAACCTCCCGGCCGCCTTCCTCGATCTCGCGATCCAGCAGGCGGGTGGGGTAGTCGCCGGTGAAATAGTGGTCGGTGTACTGGGGACGGGCGTTGTTGCGGCCCGTCTCGCCCATGGCGCGGTACAGGCCGTCGATCGACAGGAAGCCCAGCGAATCGACCTCCAGCAGTTCGCGCATTTCTTCCAGCGTCTTGTTGGCCGCCAGCAGCTGGGCGCGTTCCGGCATGTCGATGCCGTAGAAGTCGGGGAACAGGATCTGCGGGCTGGCCGAGCGCAGGTGGACTTCCTTGGCGCCGGCGGCGCGAACGGCGCGGACCAGTTTGACCGAGGTGGTGCCGCGCACGATGGAATCGTCGATCAGCACGACCCGCTTGCCTTCCAGCGCCGACTTGTTGGGGCTGTGCTTCATGCGCACGCCCTTCTGCCGGGCGCCCTGGCTGGGCTGGATGAAGGTGCGGCCCAGATAGTGGCTGCGGATGATGCCCATCTCGTAGGGAATGCCGCTCTCCTGAGCATAGCCCAGGGCCGCCGGCACGCCGGAGTCGGGCACCGGCACCACGATGTCGGCCTCGACGCCCCATTCGCGGGCCAGACCCCGGCCCATCTCCTTGCGGACCTCATAGACCGAGCAGCCGTTCACGACCGAATCCGGGCGCGAGAAATAGACGTATTCGAACAGGCAGGGACGGGCGGCGCGCGCCGGGAAGGGTTTGATTGATTCCAGGCCGTTCTCGTCGATAACCACGACCTCGCCGTGTTCGACGTCGCGCACGAAGGTGGCGCCCATCATGTCCAGGGCGCAGGTCTCGGACGCCAGCACCCAGGCCTCGCCGACCTGGCCCAGCACCAGCGGGCGGATGCCCAGCGGGTCGCGGGCGCCGATCATCTTGTGACGGGTCTGGGCGACCAGGGCGTAGCCGCCCTCGATCCGCGCCAGGGCGTCGATGAAGCGGTCGACGATCTTGGCCTTACGGCTGCGGGCGATCAGGTGAAGGATGACTTCCGAGTCCGACGTCGACTGGAAGATGGCGCCTTCGCTGACCAGCTGGCCGTGCAGGAATTTGAAGTTGGTCAGATTGCCGTTGTGGGCGATGGCGATGCCGCCCTGATCCAGGTCGGCGAACATCGGCTGGATATTGCGCAGGAAGCTGCCGCCGGCGGTCGAATAGCGGGTGTGGCCCACGGCCGCGCGGCCGGGCATGCGGGTCATCAGGTCGGCGCCGCCGAAGGCCTCGCCCACCAGGCCCTGGTGGCGTTCGGTGTGGAAACGCTCGTCCTTGACGCTGGCGATGCCGCAGGCTTCCTGGCCGCGATGCTGCAGGGCGTGGAGGCCCAGGGCGACGATGGCCGAGCCTTCGTCCTCGTCCGCCCCCCAGACGCCGCAGACGCCGCACTCCAGCCGCAGCTGGTCGTCCTCCGGCTCGCGCCAGTGCTCGCGGTGGACGACAGGATCGGCGATATGGTGGCGCATCGTGGGGCTCCGATGACCGGGGGAAACTTAAGGGGCGGCTTCGCGCGGCGAGTTAGTCTCGGATTGCGTCCGAGGCAAGGCTTCGTCGTTCGAAAACCCTTTGCGCACGGATGAATCGACCACGGGCGTGATCGCATCGGCGCCCCGCCCGATGCCGGGCAGGATGATCTGGATGGCGCGGGCGCCTACGGCGCTGACCTTGTACAGGGCCGCTTCGCTCAGCCAGCGCGGCGTCCGTTCGCCCGGCATGGCCGCGACGATGACCAGATGGACGGCCCCCAGCAGCACCAGGGCCCGGCCCGCGCCGACGAAGACGCCGATGAACCGGTCGATCCCGCCCAGCTGCGGATGCGCCTGCGCCCGCTTCGACAGGAAGGAGCCGAACAGCCGGACGCCGAAATAGACGATGAAGAAGGCGACCACCGCCGCCAGTACGGTCCCCGCCCAGTCCGGATTGACCAGGGCGCGCCCCAGGATCGCCGTCCACGGCAGGGTCACCAGCGCCACCAGCGCGGCCAGCAGCGCGCTGAGCAGGGTGATGATCTCGCGCACGCCCCCACGCACCCAGCCGGCGGCGGCGGAGAACAGGATCACCACGATGGCGAAGACGTCGTAACCGGTCACTCAGGGGTCCAGCGGCTGTTGCGTGCGTCTAATAGCGGTTTTGCGAGATTCGTTCGACCACATCCGTCAAACGCGTCGCCGACGTCACCTTGACCCCCTTGGTCTTGCCGCCGTTCTGGGCCAGGGGCGGGCAGAGCACATGTTCAAAGCCCAGTTTCTGGGCCTCCCGAACCCGCGCCTCGGCCCGGCCGACGCTGCGGACCTCGCCCGACAGGCCGATCTCGCCGAACACGACGCAGCCCTGGGGCAGGGGCATGTCCAGGGCGGAGCTGATCAGGGCCGCCGCCGCCGCGAGGTCGGCCGCCGGCTCGTTGATCCGCAGGCCGCCAGCGACGTTCAGATAGACGTCCTTGTCCCCGAACCCCAGACCGCACCGGGCCTCCAGCACCGCCAGCAGCATGGCCAGGCGACCGGAATCCCAGCCGACCACCGCCCGCCGCGGCGTGCCATAGGCGGACGGGGCCACCAGGGCCTGAATCTCGACCAGCACGGGCCGCGATCCCTCGATCCCCGCGAAGACCGCCGCGCCGGGCGCCCGGTCCTTGCTGTCGCCCAGGAACAGGGCTGACGGATTGGCGACTTCCCTCAGGCCGCTGTCGCCCATTTCGAACACCCCGATCTCGTCGGTGGCGCCGAACCGGTTCTTGCCGGCGCGCAGGATGCGGAACGGATAGCCGCGCTCGCCCTCGAAGGTCATGACCGCGTCGACCAGGTGTTCGACCACGCGCGGCCCCGCGACCTGGCCGTCCTTGGTGACATGCCCGACCAGAACCACCGCCACCCCTTGCGTCTTGGCCAGCCGCACCATCTCGCCGGCGCAGGCCCGGACCTGGGTGATCGAGCCCGGCCCGCTCTCGTGGACGTCGGACCACAGGGTCTGGATCGAATCGACGATGACGATGTCGAACTGTTCGCGCTTCAGCGTGCCCAGGATGTCGCGCAGCGCCGTCGCCGCCGCCAGATTGACCGGCGCCTGTTCCAGCCCCATCCGCTTGGCCCGCGCCCGGATCTGTTCGACCGCCTCCTCGCCCGAGATATAGGCGATGCGCGCGCCCCTCAGGGCCGCCTTGGCCGCCACCTCCAGCAACAGGGTCGACTTGCCCACACCCGGATCGCCGCTCAGCAGGATGGCCGAACCCGGCACCACGCCGCCGCCGCAGACCCGGTCGAACTCGGCCACGCCCGTGGTGATGCGGGGCGGTTCGGGGGTGTCGGACTGAAGCGTCTCGAACTGCAGGCCGCGCCCGCGCGCCGAGGCCGCCGCCGACGGCTTGATCGCGCCCGGCGGCGCCGACCGGCTCTCTTCCGTCAGGGTGTTCCACTGGCCGCACGACGCACACTGGCCCGACCATTTGCCGTGGACCGAGCCGCAGGACTGACAGACATAGAGGGCGGAATCGCGAGCCATGGGCATCCTTTAGCAGGCCGAAGGGCGGACGGACCGCCCAATCCGGTGGCCCTTTGCATCGTCGTCACGTCATTTCCGGTCGCAACCGCAACCTTTGCTGTAGTTCCGGGTTGAGATCGTGTCGCAAATGGCTTGCGTCGTTAGGTGACGTTACGTCAATATTCCGCTTCGCCCCCACTGTTTTACAGGCCCTTGTCCATGACCGAACCCTCCACCCCGTCGACGCAACCCGCCGTCGATCCGGCCCTGATCGCCCGGGTCAAGGGCATCATCCTGCAGCCGAAGACCGAATGGGCGCGCATCGACGACGAGTTCGCCACGACCCGCAGCCTGTTCACCCGTTACGCCATGATCCTGGCGGCCATCGGCCCGATCTGCAGCCTGATCGGCGGCCAGCTTCTGCCCCTGTTCGGCACGCCCATGTCGATCCTCGGCGCGCTTCTGGTCGCGGTGGTCAGCTATGGGCTGTCCCTGGTCGCCGTCTATCTGCTGGGCCTGATCATAAACGCCCTGGCCCCCAGTTTCGGCGGGGCCAGCGATCCGGTCCAGGCCATGAAGGTGGCGGTCTATTCCTATACGGCCATGTGGCTGGTCGGGGTCTTCGGCCTGATCCCGATGCTGGGCGTCCTGGCCATCCTGGGCCTGTACAGCTTCTATCTGCTGTACCTGGGTCTGCCGATGCTGATGAAGGTCCCGGCGGACAAGGCGGTCGGCTATTTCATCGTCACGGTGATCCTGGGCCTGGTCATGACCTTCATCATCAACGCCATCGTCGGCATGATCGGCGCCAGTTTCGTGGTCGCCGGCGCCGGCATGGCGGCCATCACCGGCGGTTACTGACCGACATAGGCGCGGGGAACGCGGACGGTGACGGCGGTCAGCAGTTCATAGCTGATGGTCCCCGCCGCCGCCGCCGCCGCATCGATGGGGCGATGCGCCCCGAACAGTTCGACCCGGTCGCCGACCGCGACCTCCAGCCCGGTCACATCGACCGTGCAGACATCCATCGAGATCCGGCCCAGCAGCGGCCGGGTCTCGCCTGCGACCCAGACCGCGCCGCGCGGCCCATAGGCGCGCAGGACCCCGTCGGCATAGCCCGCCGCGACCACAGCCGCCCGCATCGGTCGTTCGGCCACGAAACCGCGCGAATAGCCGACGCTCTCGCCCGCCCGCACGTCGCGCACCAGCAGGACCTCCGCCGTCAGGGCGGCGACGGGGGCGATCCGCTCGTCCGGCCGCCCCTCAGGTCCACCGCCGTACAGGCAGACGCCCGGCCGCACCGCGTCGAAGGCGAAATCCGGCCCCAGGAAACAGCCGCCCGAATTGGCGAAGGACCGTGTCACGCCCGGATAGCGTTCAACCACGCCCGCGAACCGGTCACGCTGGCGCTGGTTCATCGGCTGGTCCGGTTCGTCGCCGCAGGCCAGGTGGCTCATGACCAGGCTCAGCCCGTCAAAGGCCTCGGGCGCATCCTCCGGCCGGAAGCCCAGCCGGTTCAGGCCGGTGTCGATCTGAATGCCGCAGGCTCCGACGCCGGCCTCGGCCCAGGCCTTCATCTGCGCCGGCTGGTTCAGCACGGGCCGCAGGTCCGCCGCCTTCAACAGCCCCGCCGCCTCGCCGTGACAGCCGTCCAGCACATAGAGGACGGGTTCCGGGCCCAGCGCCGTCCGCAGGGCTGCGCCTTCGCCGGCCCGCGCCACGAAAAAGGTCCGCGCCCCTTCCGCCATCAAACGTTTCGCACAGGCCTCGGCCCCCAAGCCATAGGCGTCGGCCTTGACCACCGGATGCACCGGCACGCCGGTCACGGCCTCCAGGGTGTGGAAATTGCGGGCGAGCGCGTTCAGATCGACGGACAGCAGGGCGGGGGAGGGCATGGCGGCCCTTATTGGCGCAACTTCCCGACGATGGAAGGCCTGACCCGATCAATCCTCGTCGCTGAACGGCGGCGGCAGTCGCCCGGACTTGAAGATGATGGTCGGCTGCTCGTCGTAATCGCCCATCTCGGTGTCCGCAGAGACCGAAAAGGCCACCACGCCCAGCCGCAGGGGCGCCATGCGCTCGGCCTTGCGCCGCGCCTCCTCGGCGTCTTTGCAGCCGACCTGCGGCTCGGCCTTCAGCCCCTTGCCGCGCCCCTGCACATAGGTCTGGAGAATATAGACGGTTTCAGTGGCCATCCGCACCCAAGGGGCCTGTTCGCGGCCCAGGTCAACCGCCGCCGTCTATTCGTAGCTGACTTCCTCATAGCCGTGCGCCAGGTTGCCGAACCGCACCGTCTCTGCGTCGAAGGCCAGTTTGACGATGCCGATGGGGCCGTGGCGTTGCTTGCCGATAACGACCTCGGCCTGGCCCTGAAGCCGGTCCATGTCCTGCTGCCATTGCAGGTGTTCCTCGGTGCCTTCGCGCGGCTCGGCCCGGCCCAGATAATAGCTCTCGCGATAGACGAACATCACGCAGTCGGCGTCCTGCTCGATCGAGCCGGATTCACGCAGGTCGGACAGTTGCGGCCGCTTGTCCTCGCGCTGCTCCACCTGACGCGACAGCTGCGACAGGGCGATGATCGGCACCGACAGCTCCTTGGCCAGGGCCTTCAGGCCGCCGGTGATCTCCGACACCTCCTGCACCCGGTTCTTCTGCCCGCCGCTGTCGCCGGTCGTGACCAGTTGCAGATAATCGACGATGATCAGGTCCAGCCCGTGCTCCATCCGCTTCAGCCGCCGCGCCCGGGCCGCCAGCTTCGACATGGACAGACCGCCGGTGGCGTCGATGTACAGGGGGCTCTCGCCGATCTCGACCGCTGCGTCGCGCAGCTTGCCGAAGTCGGTGGCGTCGATCTCGCCCTTGCGCAGCTTGTCGGACGACACGCCCGAGGCGTCGGCCAGGATCCGCATGGCCAGCTGTTCGGCGCTCATTTCCAGCGAATAGAAGGCCACCACCCCGCCGTTGACCGTCTTGCGGCCCTCCGGCGTCGGCTCCCACTGATAGGCGCGGGCCACATTGAAGGCCATGTTGGTCGCCAGCGCCGTCTTGCCCATCGACGGACGCCCGGCCAGGATCAGCAGGTCGGACGGGTGCAGCCCGCCCAGCTTCCGGTCCAGATCATTGAGCCCGGTCGCCAGCCCCGCCAGCTTGCCTTCGCGCTGATAGGCTTCGGCCGCCATCTGAACGGCGCCGGACAGGGCGTGGGAAAAGCTGACGAAACCGGACGACGGCTTGCCGGTCTCGGCCAGCGAATACAGGGTCTGTTCGGCCTGTTCGATCTGTTCGTCGGCGGGCGTCTCGGGATTGGGCGCCTCCTTGATGATCTCGCCGCCGATGCGGATCAGGTCGCGGCGCAGGGCCGTGTCATAGACCACCCGCGCATAGTCCGGGGCATTGGCCGCCGGCGGCGCCCGGTCCACCAGATCGGCGAAATAGCGCAGGCCGCCGAACTCCTGGAAGGCCGGATCCTGCTTGAACCGCTCCATCAGGATGGTCGGCTCGGCCAGCATGCCCTGGCGGATATGATCCTCGATCGCCTCGAACAGCCGCTGGTGGAAGGGTTCGTAGAAATGCTGGCCGCGCAGCCGGTCGCTCAGACGCTCGAACACGCCGTTGTCGAACATCAGCGCGCCCAGCAGCGCCTGTTCCGCCTCCAGATTGTGGGGCATCGAGCTGACGCCGCTGGAGTCCATCGGCGAGGACGAGAAGGGCATGGGGGCGAACGCGTTCATTGTCTTAACGCTCTAGCCCTGACACGCGCCTGCGTCAGTCGTGGACGTCGCTTCGACCGTGGACAGATCGTCCACCCTGTGGGCGAACGGGAATTCCTCAGTCGGGGCGATCAGGCGCCGGCGGTCAATACTGCCATGGCGAAGATCCAGAACGTCCATTTCAGCCCGATCGCCTGACAGGCCGCTCGACCGCGCGATACGGGGCGCTCCAGCAGATAGGCGCCGGTCACGACGCCCCATATCCAGCTTGAGACCGCCAATCCCAGCCAGCCGTTATTCCAATGGATTCCGATGACATAGACGGCGAAACCCGCTGCGACGCCCGGCCAGGCGCGTTTCAGGAACCGTTGCGACAGTTCTATCGGAACGAGGGTGAACAGCGCAACCTCGGCGGTCATCAGGGCCAGGCCCAGTGCGAACAGGGCGGCGGGATGAAGTCCCTCCGGCGTCTGCACGGCGTCGACCTCATCCGGCCCCAGAATCAGCCCGAGCCCGGTCAAGCCGCCCACTATCAGCAGCGCGCCTCCGATGAATATGATCGCGGATCGAAGCGCGGACGTTCGCACCGTCCTGCCTTGGGTCATGCGGGGCAGGGATATTTCTCGGCCATCCACTCACGCACGGCCTGGGTCGTGCTGATGCCGCGCCGCTCGGCGGGGATGGCGTTGAACCGGGCCAGAATGGCGTCGGCTGACAGGCCGACCTTGTCCGGCATACAGGTGGCCGAGCGGCGACCGGCCGCTGTGGCCGCCGTCTGTTCCGCGCGCACCGTCTGCACTGCCCCGCGAAACTCGCCCATCAGCCGCCGGGTGTCGGACCGCAACAGGGCGGTGGGGTTGCGGGGAATGCCGTTCGCCGTCGTCAGAAACTCCTGCACCGTCATGGCGCGCGCCGTCCCGGCCACGAGCGACAGGGCCAAGGCCCCCGCGATGATTCTGGTCTTCATTGATCCCCTCCGAACAAGAGGGCCAGATTGAGCGGCGATATGTGGCGCAACGGCGGCGCGAATCTCGTGTGGTTCTGAAGCTTCGGTAATGTTTCCGCTCGGCATTCTCATCACGAAAAAGGAGCGCTCCGGCGAGCGCCCCTTTCGTTGCTCCAGATTGGATCAGAAGCTGTAGCTGAGTCGCGCGTACAGGAACCGACCGTTGAAGCCGAACGGCGAATAGCTGGGGAAGCCCACCGACCCGGTCGCCCCGTTCAGGGCCGCCGGCGTATATTCCGGATACTCGTCGAACAGGTTGTTCACCCCCACCGCAAGACCGACCCCGTATGGGAACTGATAGCGGCCTTCCAGATCGATCAGGGTCTTGTCGCCGGTCTCGTAGTCCAGGCTGGCGGCGTTGTTGGCGACCAGGACGCTGGCGTAATAGGTCGCCTTGGCCGACACGCCGAAACCGCCCAGGCTCCAGTCGATCCCGCCGACCACCTTGGTCTTGGGCGTGCCCTTCTCGAACGCCAGGATGTTGGACCGGTCGAACAGGAAGAAATCCGACGTCGGAATGCCGATGGAGGGCGTCTCCGGCGTCTTGTCCACCGTCGTCTCGTTGTAGTTTCCGGCCAGGGTGAAATCGAACCGGCCGAGCGTGTCTGTCGGCAGGCGACACCGACCGACCACGTCGATTCCCTTGGTCGTCGTGTCGACGCCGTTCAGGAAGAAGCGGGCGGCGCTGACGCCGAAGGGCGCCAGCAGGGTCTGGACCGCCGTGGTGGTCGCTGCCGACTGGCTGGGGCGCGTCGTCCCCAGGCTCTCGGAATAGATGATCCGGTCTTCAAGCTCGATCTGATAAGCGTCGATGGTCAGTTCGAATCCGCCGGACCGGAACACCGCCCCCACCGAATAGTTGACCGAGGTCTCGGGCTCGAGCGGCTTGGAGCCGAGGGCCAGGGCTACGGGGTCGTCCACGCGGAAGGTGCCGGCCTGGATCAGGCTGGTCACGGGCAGGCCGCCGATCAACTGGGTCACCAGATTGGTGGCGGTATAGCTGAAATACTGCTGCTGCAGGGCCGGGGCGTGGAAGCCGGTGGAGACCGCGCCGCGCAGGGCGAAGGCCGGCGAGAAGTCGTAGCGCGCCGAGACCTTGCCGGTGAACTGGTCGCCGAAATCGGAATAGTCTTCGTAACGGCCGGCCACGCCGACCGTCAGCCCCTGGGTCAGCTTGCCTTCCAGATCGACATAGGCGCTCCAGTTGTTGCGGTCCTCGTCCGCCGCATTGGCCGGCGAGAAGCCGGGGAAGCCCTGGGCTCCGCCGCCGCCGGCGCTGGGTCCGCGATTGTAGGAGGCGGGCTCACCGGCATAGACCTCGAAACGCTCGGTCCGGTATTCGACCCCGAAGGCCAGATTGACCGGTTCGATCAGCCCGAACTCCAGCGGCCTGACGCCATCGACGCCCAGCGTCAGTTGGTCGTACTTCAGCCCCCCGGCCTCGAACTCCTGCTGCGACGCCGCGCCATACGAAGCGTTCAGCGAGTTGGTGACGCGATAGTCCAGCACATTTCGCCCGTAACCGACCGAGACGTCCCAATCGATCCCGGCCGCCTCGCCCTTGACCCCGCCGTACAGGTTGTAGTCGACGATCTGGGTGTTGATCAGCGGCAGGAAGCCGTTGGGATAGATGGCCAGGACATTGTTGGCGTTGTTGTAGGCGCGGGCGGTCGCGCCGGATTCGCTTTCCTTGTGTTGGATGCCGCCGAAGGCATAGGTCTCCCAGTCGGCGTTGATCGGCTTGCCGGCGTTGAACCACAGCGACTGTGACTCCACCGCCGGATCGCCGAACCGGCCCAGAACCGTGTTCGTCGACGTATTGCCGACCACGGCCGACGGCGCGGCGTAGTCCGAACGGTTGGTCGGATCGCGTTTCTGCAGTTCGCCCGACACGGTGACGAACCCGTCCTCGCCCAACGGCAGGCCGATCCAGCCGGCCAGGGACGTCTGTTCGCCGTCCGTGGCCTCGTGCGATCCGCGCGCGGTGTCGTATTCGGTGTCGTAACGCCCATGGTTCAGCGTCAGTCCGCCGCCGTCGCGGGCCTGGCGCAGACGCAGGTTGATCACCCCGGCGATGGCGTCGGAGCCGTACTGGGCCGAGGCGCCGTCGCGCAGCACCTCGACGGAGCCCAGGGCGACCGAGGGAATGGTGTTCAGATCGAAGGCCGTGGATCCGCGTCCCAGGGCGCCGTTCACATTAACCAAGGCGCCGACGTGGCCCCGCTGTCCGTTGATCAGCACCAGGGTCTGGTCAGGGGCCAGACCGCGCAGGGTCGCCGGCCGGACGTGGTCGGAACCGTCCGAGATGGCGGGGCGGGGGAAGTTGATCGACGGAGCGGCGGCGGCCAGGGCGGCGGCGGTCTCCGTGCCCGTCCCGCTGCGGGTCAGGGTCTCGCCGGTGATCACGTCCACGGGGGCGATCGTGTCCAGGCGGGTTCGACCTATGGCGCGGGTGCCTGTCACCACGATCTCGCCGATGTCGGCGGCGTCCTCCGCCGGTGTCGCCTCCTGGGCGAAGGCGAGCGGCGCGGACATCAGCGCGCTGGTGGAGACAAAGGCCAACAAGACGGAACGACCGGAATTCAGCTTCATGACTATCCCCAAACGACAGCGGCCTGTTGGGAGGGGCGGCGACCGGCCACGATTTCGACACCCGGGCCGGGATGAAAGGCGCAATAAATTGGTCGCACCGTCGACAAATCTCAGCCTTAGTTGAGAGTGTTCACCGCTATTTACGTCGGTCAAGAAAGGAGTTTGCGCAAACTCTCATCGCCGCACCAAACCTTCGCGGCTGTTGCAAACTTGTCATGAATTGCGTGAAGGCGCGCCCGGCCTCCTGCCGAGGGCCCGCGCAGCAAAAAGGGCGCGTCCCTTGCGGAACGCGCCCCTGATGTTTCCGGCGATCCGGCCTCGAAAGGCCGGCGGGATCAGGCTTCGTCGCCGAAGCCTTCCTGTTGACCGGCGCCGCCTTCGATCAGTTCCTGGGCCGATTGCTCGGCGGCCTGGCGCTCATCGTCGAACTGGCTGCGGATCACGTCCTCGCCCTTGGCTTGACGCTCGGCTTCATCCATCGAACGGGCGATGTTGATCTTGACCGATGCGCGGACCTCGGCGTGCAGGCGAACCGGCACTTCGTGGACGCCCAGGTTCTTGATCGCCGTGTTCAGGACGATTTGCGAACGCTCGACCTTGCCGCCTTCGGCCTGGATGGCCTCGGCGACGTCGCGGCCGGCGACCGAACCGTACAGGTGACCGGTTTCACCGGCCTGACGGATCATGATGTAGGTCTGGCCGTCGATCTTGTCGGCGACCTTCTGTGCATCGGCCTTGTTCTTCTCGTTGCGTTGCTCGATGGCGACGCGGTCGAGTTCGAACGCCTTCAGGTTGGCGGCGGTGGCCCGGCGGGCCTTGTCGCGCGGCAGAAGGAAGTTACGGGCGAAGCCGTCCTTGACGGACACGACGTCGCCGATGGCGCCGAGATTCTCGACGCGTTCCAGCAGAACGACCTTCATCTTACTTCACCACATACGGCAGGAGGGCCAGATAGCGGGCGCGCTTGATGGCCTTGGCCAGTTCGCGCTGCTTCTTCTGGGAGACGGCGGTGATGCGCGAGGGCACGATCTTGCCGCGTTCGGAGACGTAACGCTGCAGCAGCTTCACGTCCTTGTAGTCGATCTTCGGCGCATTGGCGCCCGAGAACGGGCAGACCTTGCGGCGACGATAGAAGGGGCGGCGGCCGGCGGCGCCGGAGCCGGCCGGGGCGCCCGGGGTCGGGGCGGTGGTGTCGGTCATGTTCCGGTTTCCTTATTCGGCGTCAGCGGCGGCGTCGTCGCGCGGGGTGCGCTCGCGCTCACGCTCGCGTTCACGCTCGCGGCGGGCCAGCAGCGGCGACAGTTCCAGGTCGAGTTCCTCGACGCGGACGGTCAGCCAGCGCAGCACGTCTTCGTTGATGCCCAGCTGACGCTCGACTTCGGCCATGGCGGCCGGAGGGGCGTCGACGGCCAGCAGCGAATAGTGAGCCTTGCGGTTCTTCTTCACGCGGTACGTCAGGTTGCGCAGACCCCAGTACTCGATCTTGGCGACGGAACCGCCACCTTGCACGATCAGGTCCTTGATGGTGTCGTTCAGCGCTTCGGCCTGCTGCGCCGAGATATCCTGGCGCGTCATGACCGTGTGCTCGTAAAGAGCCATGCGGTAGTCTCCCTTGTGGGCGTCGGCGTGGAAACGACCGGGTAAGTCGATCCCCACGATGGCTCCTGGCGCGGCGGCCGGACCGAACGTCCAACCCTTTGGTGTTCCACGACAGGACCGAAGCCCTGGAAAGGCGGGGCCTATAGGGGAAAAGGGGGCGATGCGCAACATTTCTCCCTCCCCCGCGGGGGAGGGTGGTCGAGCCGCAGGCGAGACCGGGTGGGGAGGGCAGGGCGACCCATCACAGATCTGTCCCGATTCCGGCAGTGCGCCCCTGCCGGGCCGCCCCCGCCCCGTCGCTGCGCGACGCCCCTCCCCGGAGCGGGGAGGGAGAATTCCTTGTGACGTCCCGCGACCCCGCCTAAACCACCCCCATGCCGAAGTTGACGTCAGCGGTCGATCCGCAAAGCCCCAAATACAAGTCCCTGCACACGCACAACAGCGCCCTGGTCGCTGAACTTCGCGACCATGTGGCCCAGGCCGCGCGCGGCGGGTCCGACAAGTCGCGCGAACGACATGTGGCGCGCGGCAAGCTGTTGCCCCGCGACCGGGTCGAGCGGCTGCTGGATCCCGGCTCGCCCTTCCTGGAGATCGGCCAGCTGGCCGCCCACGCCATGTACGACGGCGAGGCCCCCGGCGCCGGCCTGATCACCGGAATCGGCCGCGTCTCGGACCGCGAGGTGATGATCGTCGCCAACGACCCGACGGTGAAGGGCGGCGCCTACTTCCCCATGACGGTGAAGAAGCATCTGCGCGCCCAGGAGATCGCCGAGCAGAACCGCCTGCCCTGCGTCTATCTGGTCGATTCCGGCGGGGCCAACCTGCCGCACCAGGCCGAGGTCTTCCCCGACCGCGACCATTTCGGCCGCATCTTCTTCAACCAGGCCCGGATGAGCGCCAAGGGCGTCGCCCAGATCGCCTGTGTCATGGGCCTGTCCACCGCCGGCGGCGCCTATGTGCCGGCCATGTCGGACGAGACGATCATCGTGCGCAACCAGGGCGCCATCTTCCTGGCCGGCCCGCCCCTGGTGAAGGCCGCCACCGGCGAGGTCATTTCGGCCGAGGAACTGGGCGGCGCCGAGACCCACGGCCGTCGCTCGGGCGTGGTCGACCATGTGGCCGAGAACGACGAACATGCGCTGGAGATCGTCCGCTCCATCGTCGCCAATCTGAACACGACCAAGTCCGTGGAGATGGACGTGCGCGAACCTCGCGCGCCGGCCTTTGCGGCCGAAGAGTTGTACGGCCTGATCCCCGACGACGTGCGCGCCCCCTATGACGTGCGCGAGGTCATCGCCCGCCTGGTGGACGGGTCCGAGTTCGACGAGTTCAAGAGCCTGTACGGCTCGACCCTGGTCTGCGGCTTCGCCCGCATCTGGGGCTATCCGGTCGCCATCCTGGCCAACAACGGCGTCATCTTCTCCGAAAGCGCCCAGAAGGGCGCCCACTTCATCGAGCTGGCCTGCAAGCGCAAGATTCCGCTGCTGTTCCTGCAGAACATCTCGGGCTTCATGGTCGGCGGCAAATATGAGGCCGGCGGCATCGCCAAGGACGGCGCCAAGCTGGTCACCGCCGTCGCCAGCGCCGAAGTGCCCAAGTTCACCGTCCTGATCGGCGGCAGTTTCGGCGCCGGAAACTACGGCATGTGCGGCCGCGCCTATTCTCCGCGCTTCCTCTTCACCTGGCCCAACAGCCGGATCGGCGTGATGGGCGGGGAACAGGCAGCGTCGGTGCTGGCCACCGTCCACCGCGACGCCGAGACCTGGAGCGCGGAAGACGCCGAGGCCTTCAAGGCCCCGATCCGCCAGAAGTACGAGGACGAGGGCAATCCCTATTACGCCACCGCCCGCCTGTGGGACGACGGCGTCATCGACCCGGCCCAGACCCGTGACATCCTGGGCCTGGCCATTTCCGCCAGCCTGAACGCCCCGATCCCGGAGACGACCTTCGGCCTGTTCCGGATGTAACCTATTCTTCCGCCCCCCGTTGCAACGCGGACCCTCAGTTTGGAGATGACCATGGCCGATCAACCCACCGACGCCGACCTCAACGCCCTGGACGTCACCGACGCCGAGGAAGCCGAGATCAACCGCATCGCCCATCCGCTGCTGGCCGACGCCGCGCCGGACGCCAATGACGACCTGGTGCGGATCGACGCCACCAGCGACGGGGTGGTCTTCATCACCCTGGACCGGCCCGAGAAGAAGAACGCCTTCGACGCCGCCACCATCGCCGCCCTGCATGAGGCGTTCGAGACACTGCACGGCGCCGACCACGTCCGCCTGGTCTTCATCCGCGGCGCGGGCGGGACCTTCAGCGCCGGGGCTGATCTGAACTGGATGCGCGACGCCGCCGACTGGTCCGAGGCCGACAATCGCGACGACGCCCTGGGCCTGGCGCGGATGCTGAAGGCCCTGCACGACGTCCCCGCCCTGACGGTCGCCCTGGTCGAGGGCGCGGCCATGGGCGGCGGGGCCGGCATCGTCGCCGCCTGCGACATGGCCGTGGCGGTCGAGGGCGCGCGTTTCGCCTTCTCCGAGGTCAAGCTGGGCCTGATCCCCGCGACCATCGCCCCCTATGTCATCGAGGCCATCGGCGCGCGCCGCGCGCGTCAGCTGTTCCTGACCGGCAACAGTTTCGACGCCGACTACGCCGCCCACGCCGGCCTGATCGACCTGGTCCTGCCCGAGGGGTCGGTGGACGAGTTCGTCGCCATGCTGACCGACAGCCTCAGCGGCAACGCCCCCGGCGCCATGGGCGAGGCCAAACGCCTGGTCAACGACATCGCCGGCCACAAGATCGACAGCGGCCTTTTGGACGACACCGCCAAACGCATCGCCCGCGCCCGCGTCTCCCCCGAGGGCCAGGAAGGCGTCCGCGCCTTCCTCGACAAGCGCAAACCCGACTGGGCGGTTTAGGGGCAGGGCAGGCCTCACAGGCCCCCTCCGTCTCGCCGGCTTCGCCGGCGATCCACCTCCCCCAAGGGGGGAGGAATGCGAGCACCGAAATCC